>NZ_CAKPTN010000050.1 GCF_934190855.1 uncultured Veillonella sp.
CCATCTTCCCTTCCAAGAGGAATATGGGTTATAGACAATCATAAAGATAATTCTAAATATGGTTGCTAATATAGGTGCCCAAATCATCAATTTTATATTTTGTTGTATGGATAAATAAAATTGTTCACTCATTATATAGCCTACATTTACAGGGGGACGTGCTTTTATATCAATAATAGAAAAAGATATGCTTATAATTTTCCATTAGATTTAATCAAATAATACAGTTTTACATACTTAGTAACAGTATACATATAGTGGTATAAAGATAAAATAAAGCCAAATTTACCGTCTAAAAAACCTCTTTGTAAAATATAGATTTTAAAGAAGGCCCATTGAGGTCTCAAAATGATGTCTAACAAAAATGAACAGGATTTACCTTGTTCGTAATAATTTGCTGCAGCAGCTGACGAATATTTGTTAACTTTATTAAGGTATTGTGTCCAGTTATCATAAGTATAATGATATAACTTTCCTTTTAATTTATCTTTCGAGAAAGGACTAATAAAAGCTTCATGGACAAAGCCTTCTACGGTAGCCCCTTCTTTTGGCATTAACCGCAATACCTTATCTGGTCGCATGGTTCCATGACTAGCCTTATTATGACGGAATAAACTATGACGAGATAACCAATATGCCTTTTGCTCTCCACTATTCACAGCTTTTCGTATTTCTTCATTTAATTCTGGAGAAACTCGTTCATCTGCATCAATAAATAAGATCCAATCACAGGATACTTGACTAATACCAAAGCGACGCTGCTGAGACCAGTCATTATTTAATGGATGAGGTATAACTACAGCACCTAATGACTCTGCTAATTCTACAGTTCTATCTGTACTACCATCATCAATTACTAGAATTTCATTAGCGCATTGAATGCTATTAATACAATCTACAATATGTTGTTCTTCATTTCTAGCTAATATGATAGCCGTAATTGTTGCCATACTACACCTTTATATTTTATATAAATCAAACGAATGATGCGGTTCTTGCTCTTCAATGGGTGGCAATTGCATATAATCACCATACATATGTCTTAAATAGGAATCATATTGTTCAAAAACCTTGAACTGATGTCCTTCAAATTCTACATCGATTAAATGATTGAATAAATCTGATTCCATCAATTCTTTTTCAATTGAATCACCTTCAAAATTCATAGCGTATTTAGAGGAATCAAAATCATAACGGTTAAATATTTCATTGGATTTATTCAGAGCCCATTTTGCAAAAGGCTTAAAGAACCAAGTAAATTTCTTGCGTTTCCCTCTGATTCTATATAGAGAAGATATATACATATGTAAGAAACGGCTACACAAAAATATATCTTTCTTCATTTTTTTTATTTCTGCTACATTATCAGGCATACCATTAACGGCAAAAATATCGACAAAAGCACCATATTCCAAAATATATTTATGAGGAAACTCTTTTAGATATGTCTTTTTATTATAAATCTTTGCCATTCTTGTTACATAAAAGCTATCTAAAGCATTCGAATCCATTATCCCAAACTCATCAGAATTCATATTTTTAATGATGTTTTGAAATTTCTCATAATCTGGACGTGGCATAAGAATATCAATATCATCATCCCAAGGAATAAAGCCTTTATGTCTAATAGCCCCAATTAATGTACCATAGGCTAATGAATATCTAAGATTATGGTCTCTACAAATTTTATCAATAAATACCATAACCGGTAACATTAAATTTTGTGTTTCCCTAATATTTTCTACTAATTCCATTATACTCCCCTATTAATATAATGACCTATGATTAATATATTATCCTAGTGAATCCTTTACATTATTTGCTAAAAAATCTTTATCGTAGTTAATAGCATCATCTACGGTATCAAACTCTAATATACTAGCCTTATCGAATTCTTTTATTTCTAATTTTAGTCTATCTAGATGTTTCATATATAGATATTCCCAAACATGATGATTATATTCATCTATACCTTCTACATCTAGCATAACTTGTCTAAAGTTCTCACTAAATTGTCGATCAAAATAGACAAATCCTAACATAATATGGCCACTAGGAGCCCCTATTTTTACATCATTTATATAGCCATATTCATCAGTTGTAACAATCCACTCATCAGTATTATTTTCTACATAGATTGTGGAATAAAAACCTCGATACTCATAAGCGTTAAATAAATTCTCTGGATAGTAGTTATCTACAGAGCAAATATAAGTATTATCTAATTGATCTAGAACTAATCGCAATGATGAAACATTATCTTGCGTATCATACTGTTCATTCACAACAATTTTTACATTATATTTATCTTCCAAATAGAAGAACATCTCTTTTTTATAACCCACCACAAGGGTAATATCAGTTATACCAACAGACTGTAATTGTTTTATTTGTCGCTCAACAAGGACTTCACCCTTAATAATACTAAGCCCTTTTGGACAATAATCACTAATAGGCTTAAAGCGCTTAGATTTCCCAGCTGCCAATATAATCGCATTGGTTACTTTATGTTGTTCAATGTAATCATACTGCTTATGATTTACATATTCATTAAATTCATTTTTCGAAATCATATGCTGAAACCAACCCACTCACTACTATACAAAAGCCTATTAACATTTGATTTGTAGTCAATTCAATACCAAATAATAGATAGGAGAAAATCGCCGAAAAGGCAGTATAACTAATATTTAACGCCATCGCTCTACTAACGCCAATAGTAGCCAATGCTCGATAATAACAATAATAGGACGTAGATCCAAATATTGCGGCTATTCCTATATAAGCAAGACTAGAATTAAAATCTATACTTTCACCATAATGGAAGAAAACAAAATATAAAGTCAGCAGCATACCATAGGTAATCATAGATAGATTTTGTCTAATACAAATGGCGCTTAAATTTGATATTTCTCCTGATTTCATACCATAAGAGCATAAAACAGCTTCACTACCCCAAGCACAAGCACACACTAAGGCAAAAATTATCCCTATTATACTTCTGTTTGAATGGCTTTCATCAATAAAACCTAGGGCAATAATAAAAGCAATAGCTATAAATAAAGCAATAACTTGATATGGTCTTCGTCGTTCTTTCAAAAATATATAAGCAAAGAAAAGGCCGACTGCTGGATAAATAGAACTAACAATAGCAGTAATAGCAGGCCCAGCATATTCAATAGATAAAATAAAGGAACACATCCCGATGGGACCACCTAAAAGTGATCCAAGCCAAATATATTTTGACTTTGCTTTTTTTATATCTTCAATAACAGAATTAAATCGTCCCGTAACAAGGATAGATATATTAATCAGTAATGCACTAACCATATCATGGATTAATGTTATAAATACGGGAAATAATAAGGGCACCACAAAATATATGGAATACATGGAAAAATAATATCCCATAAAACTAGTATCAGCACCCCAAAATATACCTGAAAGAAGAGCGTTAAGCATAGCTATCTACCAATTCGCAAAATTCAGGTAAATTTCGCGCCTCATCGAATACGATTTGATAGAACGTTTTCGCATAATTGTATTGTTGCTGAGCATAAGAACTATTCAATAATTCTTGATCTTGTTTCGCTTCACACCAATTACTCCATAATAGACCAACAATAGCAATATAAGAGTAAATCTTATACCGTTTTAGTGGTGTCGCTTGATGCTCAAAATATATGTCGATAATTCGATCAATCTCTTGTCGGTTAAACAAGGAATATACAATAAACATAGCTACATCTAAATCTGGATCCTGCATAGCAGCATCTTCAAAATCTATGAGATATACATCTTGATTTTCTGTCACTAAAAAATTGTCACATACCGCATCAATATGGCATAAAGTCCAATCCTTTACCAAATTTTCTATGATAGGCTCTAAAGACTCTATATTCTTTTTTATTTCCTTATAGTCCTCATATTTACTAGCACTTGGCATTAATGATTCATAATAATTAATATGTTCAAATACATCAAAATAATGCTCTACTCGATGCGATTGACGATGAAATTCTTTCAATCGCTTTAAACACGCATTAATTTCATTCCAATCCTTTGGATTAACAGTATGAGAGTTTTCTATAAATTTTGAAATTTTATAGCCTTTGTCTCTATCAATATAAACTACAGGTTCTACAAATTCTTCATCCTTTATAGCTTGGTATACATCATATTCTTGATGTCTATTAATTATTTTTTCTGTATTAACCCCTGGAACCCTAATGATATATCGTTCATTATTAATGCTAAAGATAAATGAATCATTCGTCATACCTTGTTTCAAAGGCATGAGTTCTATATCAGTATTTTGTAAATTGAAAACAGATTGAATAATATCTAAGATATGCAATGTATACTACTCCCTATTTATATACATACTAAAAATCTTAGTAGAAAATTATTGTTCAACTTAAAAAACATAATAATTTCCTACTAAAAATTTCTTACTAATATTATCTTTTACTTAATCTTATCCCCGTGCTTAATACGCCATGCTGCAAGTTCGCGCATGTTTTTAATCATTTCCCCATAGGATTGAGGCATACTCGCACTTTGTTCTAATACTTTGCCATTTTTATCTAGATATAATCTATGGTTAAAGACAAATTCCTCTTGTGTAAATAGGCTTGGTACCATGGCTTCATAGGTTTGACCAGGGCGGCCAGCTAGTTCTGCCAAGGTTGGAATGATTTGAATGCTCATACCAAAGGCGTTTGGAGCAAGCCAGTCTTTATGAATACCGCGACCATAGAAGATAATCGGAATGGTAGAGGCCACATTAGGTCCTACTTCACGAGCAAAGTTAAATCGTTCACTATGGTCACCAGTGATGACAAAGAGCGCAGAAGGATCTGCTTTTTCTTCGTTACCGATAAAGTCACCCATCACGTGGTCTGCATACCAAAGATGGCCCATTTCGTTCAATTGCTTTTCGTTTTCTTCGATAGTATCTGGCAAATGACCTTTAACCTTATTCACATCATAGCCTTCCTTAGCTACATTGATGCTATACGGTGGATGGTTAGAGGTGGTCATGATCACATTGAGAATTTTTTCCCCTCTATGTTGATCCATATACGCAGAAATAGCTTTAAACAAGTCTTTATCGCCTACACCCCACGCATTGCCATCTTCACTTGGCATTTCAGATGCATCATGGAATTCATCGAAGCCTTGAGATAAGGCAAAATTCTTAACATTTTGCCATGTGCTAAAGCCACCGTACCAGAATACAGTTTTATAGCCTAGCTTTTTCATTACAGGACCAATGCCTAAACCATACGGTTGTTTGAAACTTTCACCTTCGTAGTTAGGATATAGACCTGTGTCAGGCATACCTGTGAGCAAACCATTAATAGCAGGCATCGTGCCCGTTCCTTGGGCAAGGGCTAGCTGCGTGCTCATCGCTTGAGGACTGGCAGCGTATTTACGACCTTGTTCAACGAGGTACGCGCCAGGTTCATTGTATTCAGCGAGGAATGGCCATAAACCATAGGATTCACCGAGAACGATATTAATAGACTGCGGTTGCTCCGCTAGTCGCTGTGTCGTAATAGTTCTTGTGAAAGAACCATCAAAATTAGTGCCATTAAACTTACCGCCAACAGCAGCGATTTTTTCGTTTAACTCTTGAGGTGTTAAGTTAATAACCTCTAGCTCAGCCGTACGTTTCGCAATGCTTTTAACACGATAAAGAGCCTGCACATCATCAAGGATATTTTCGTTCAACAAATTGGAACTAAGGCGCGCCGCACTTTCCCAGTTAATGGAATTTGTATAGCTGAAAGCACCGCCAAATCTAAAGAATAATCCTAGTACGCCAATAACCACAGTCAATCCAATGCCTGTGATCCATTGCGTTTTCTTCGTCTTAGGATACCAAGTAGTGCAAAGTCTTTGACTATCCGTAGAGGTCCCCCACGACAAAAATTTAACGAGGAAATAGCATAGAGCAGCACTCAATACTACGGCCCCAACGATGTACATCAAAGCGTTATATTCATTGATCGCCGTATTTACAATAGCAGCGATATCATCGTTCTTACCATTGATGAGCATCGCATTGTAGGAGGAATTAAAGATCTTGTAGAATGGAATGCGACCTAAGAATAAGAAGGTCAACAGTACAGTTACTATGGAATAGAGGACCTGTTTAATGCGTAAGGACGGCCATTTTGGTATAAAGGTATGCACCAATGTACCCCCCAAAAAGCCCATTAAACACAAAGAACCGACGGTCTTGAGACTCAATCTAAAGCCTAACCATAAGGACGTAAGGATATTATCCATCGTCACAGAAGCTAGTTGTGATTGAAATACTGCAAGAAACACGATTCTAAATGCAGTCAACAAAGCAGAGAAAAAGATAAATACCTTGATCTCTGTTCGTATGCCTTCAAATAATCGCTGCCATCGGTTCATCGTTAACCCCTAACTGTTTATTCATATAACGTAACAACTCTATACTACCTAACTATAATTATCTTGGATATTTCTTACATTTAGGTCCCTTACATCGTTTGCATTTACCGCATCCACGGTCGATAGTTCCAGCACCTGCTGATTTCTTAGCACTAGCACTCTCCATGGCCCAGTTATCGGCCTTACTATCCCATACGGAAACTATCGTTTCTGCTTTTTTCCGGATTCATCCTTTTTGGATTTTTTATCCTTTTTCTTGTCTTTTTTATCTTTTTTACATTTTTTGTCTTCTTTAGACTTTTTATGTTTTTTCTCTTTTTTATCTTCCTTGGACTTTTTATCATCTTTAGATTTTTTATCTTCTTTAGATTTCTTATCTTCTTTAGATTTTTTTTCGTCCTTGGATTTCTTTACGTCAGAGCCGTTAATACGCGCCCATTCATCATCGACGCGTTTCAATTGCTTTTTAAGAATCTTTTCAAGCTTCTTATTTGCTTTATCAGACTCCAAACCAGCTTTACCAAATAACAATGCATTTACCGCTGTATATGGATCAATAGAGGACATTTCCTCATCATCCAATACATCTTCTTCCTCTAATTTTTTATCTTTTTTAGATTTTTTATCTTTGTTCTTAGATGATAAAATTGCTTCTAAATCATCATTATCAAAAGGATTTTCTTCATCTAAATGATGAACTTCTAAGCTTTCAACGCCATCTAGTGGGTTTACATCAAGGTGTTCTAATGTAGCATCATCAAAATCTACGGTTTCTTTAATGGAGCTTTCACCAGAACCTGTAAAAAGACCCCCCATAGAGTTTAATTCGTTTAATTTAATGTGATTCATGCCCACCGTGGAATCGTGTTGCACCGGCACATCAGACAATTGCACCTGTTCCATAGCGTACACATCGTTGTTATGACTAGCGCCCTTGCCAAGATACGATGTATCAGACAAAATGATATCTTCCTTATCGTCGCCTAGCACATCGCCAAACAAATCTTGCTCAAGAGATTCATAGGTATGCAACAAGGACATCCGGTTTTGAACCTTTTCAATTTGATTCCACAAATCAACGAGAGTAGATGTATAGTATACGCGTTCCTTTACCTCTAAATAAGCTTGGTAAACGATAGCCAGTTCAGACTCATTAAGCCCCTCATCGGCGCCGATTTCTTCTATCATTTGTTGAATTTGTTGATCTCGGTCGTAACGTTTCATCAAGGCCTTGCGAATGCGTTCAATCAATGCTGTATCGATGATTTCCACGGGTACCTCCAGTCTTCAATACACTCAGCCCTATCCACTAACTTAGTGCATACGAATCAATGTATAGAACCGTAAAAAATGAATTGATTTTATAATCTCTAATATATTATTATAGCAGAATTTATAGGCTTTTTCCTTAATAATATAGGTGAAAGTGCCATAAAATTAGAATAAAAATTAAAACGAAAACCTCGATTTAAATAATCCTTGGTACTGTAAATTAGTACTACTAAAGATCATTCAAATCGAGGTTTACTAAAGAATCATTAAATCGAGGTGTAATTATTTAAAATAGATTAACGGAATAGACGAGAATTCGCTCCTTTACATCCTTTTCTTCAAAGAGATCGCTGCAATCGATAGGTTCTTCTTGCTCGAGTCGCACGTGGTTATTTAAGAAGTTTTCTACCTCTTCGTTTACATAGTAGAAAAAGAGCTTAATCTCACGAGGATGATGGTATAAGGAATCAAAGATATTTCCTAATACACGCTTAATCGTATGAAGTGCAAAGGGATTAAAGAAAAAGCATCGATCTGCTTGATCTGGCAATTCATACAGTGCCGCATCACCGAGCACAAAACTCACCCGACTGCGCGCTGTTGGGCTTTCACCATTGATTAGAGCCTTTTCATAGAGTCGTTCATCATATTCAATACCGATGGAGTGACAACCCGTTTGGTAGGCCATAAAAATGCTGACACGGCCCTTGCCACTGCCATAATCGATAAGGGTGTTTTTCTTGCGAATATGACCGCTATTTGCCAAACGCTCAAGGACGCAATAATCCGTCGGCTCGTATGGATGATGCTCCGTATCAGACCGACTATCATCACGGCCAGAGGTTTTAATTTGTAATACACTTTCCCACTCTTGCTCTATTGCCATCTATATAATCCTAATTTATAGTATTACCATCATTAAATTTATTAATCATGGTAGCCATATAATATTTAAATTTTTAATAGATTGTAATTTTTCTAAATTATTATGTCTAGATAAATAATAAATACGATTAGCTATAATATCAGAAGCACGAACTAAATAATGTTGTTTGGAATTACAAAATACTACATCTACGCTGTTTAAATTTTCAAATAGTGGAGGAAAATAAGTAGTATAATTCCAATTATGAGTTCCATTTTTAAACTCACCTTCAAGTGATTCTCTTAATTCGTATCTTCCATTTGTAGCTGTAGAATGTTCATCAACATAAAAATGTAAATCAGTTACTTCTGTTGATTTAATCTCATTATTCTTAATAGCAAATTCAAAAGCATTTTTAACGGCTATTTTATATGCATAGTCCAAATAACGCTGCTTACTCTTTTTATCTTTAAAAATTGAATCAAAAACACTTTTTTGTTTAATAATAACAGCAAATTTACGATAATTATTTAAAGATCTAAATAGAGTACCTTTTTGCTTATTATCTAAAATACATGCTTTCAACTCAATATCTTGTAAATTATTAGATTTTCTTAATGTCCTCTCTACAGCACTATATCTTCTTGTCCAATTATCTTTTTCATTTTTACCAAAACATATAATACCAGCAAATACAAAATAATCATTATTTACTTTATCAAATACACCTGATTCATCTGAATATATAAATATATGCATGATTTATCTCCATAGTAAAAAAACCACCCTTTCGGGTGGTCCCCATGGACGACGATATTACATATCGCTTAAACGCTAATTCGGAGCCACGGGTATACAGCATATCTTATATCTGTATCCCTATACTATCACTCCAATATATCATAGTCAATCTGTTATTCTTATCTATTCTAATATGATATACTAAAGATGTTATATACATTTTAATCATATAAAAGGAGTGTCTACTTACATGGACAGTGATCTGACCTTAGATTTTATAATTATCGTCGTATTAATCATCGCAAACGGCTTGTTTTCCATGACCGAGCTGGCCATCGTCAACGCCAAAAAGCGCCGCCTGGAGGAAATGGCGGAGGCCGGTAATGAGCGTGCTAAAAAGGCCTTTGAATTAGCAGAAAATCCTAATAATATGTTTTCTACTATTCAAATCGGCATCACCCTCGTTGGTATTTTAACTGGTTTGTATTCTGGTGCGACCTTCTCTGGTCCATTAGAGGAAATATTAGTAGCTAATATACCAAGCATCGAGCCTTATGCAGCATCCATTAGCTCCTTGCTCATTGTTACAGTTATCACCTATTTATCCCTTGTTATCGGCGAGCTCGTGCCGAAACGCTTGGCTTTAAATAGTCCTGAAAGCATCGCCGTTGTGGTAGCAAAACCGATTTATTGGTTGTCCGTAGCCTTAAAACCGATCGTTAGCTTCCTCGGCGTTTCCACAGAATTCCTTTTAAAATTACTAGGCGTAACTGTGAAAGAAGAAGCTCCTGTTACAGAGTCTGAAATCAACAAGATGCTTACCGAAGGCGTAGCTATGGGTGCTTATGAAGAAGAGGAACCAATCCTCGTAGAAAATATCTTCCACCTTGCAGATATGAACGCTGGCGATGTTATGACGCCGCGTACGCAACTAAAATGGATTGACCTTAACGGCACTGAGGACGAAATCATGGATGTCCTCAAAAATGCCAACCATTACCGCATTCCTGTTGGTACCGATTCGTTGGACGAACTCAATGGTCTCGTTACCGTATCTGACGTATTGGTTCAAATTATGCAACGCCCTAGTGAAAGTTCCATTCAAGATATCATCAAATCTTGTCTTAAGGAACCTGTCCTCGTTCCTGAATCTATTCCACTCATGAAGTTATTGAACGTACTTCGTACGGAAGGCGTTCACGAATCCATTATTCTCGACGAGTACGGCGGTTTCACTGGTCTCGTAACCTTGCATGATATCATGGAAGAAATCGTAGGCCTTATGCCTTCTGGTGAAGACGAAATCAAGGAAGAAGAAAATAAAATCATCGAACGCGATGGTGCATGGCTCGTAGACGGCCTCCTCGACGTAGATGAATTTAAAGAATTCTTCCACATCGATGAAGAATTACCAGGCGAAGAAGATGACTTGTACAAAACTATGGGTGGCCTTTTGAATCTGCTCTTCGGTCGCATTCCAAAAG
>NZ_CAKPTN010000051.1 GCF_934190855.1 uncultured Veillonella sp.
CGTATATCGTCCAGCTGCGATTACTCAATTGCAAGTTGTAGGTAAGCAAATTGATATCCCAGTATTTGCGGATGAAACACCGGGTGCAAACCCTGTAGACATTGCGCGTCGTGCCGTAGAGCAAAGTACGCATATGTTGAAAGATGTTGTTATCATCGATACAGCTGGTCGTTTGGCCATAGACGAAGTCCTTATGGACGAGTTATCCAATATTAAATCTGCTGTTCGACCTCATGAAATTCTACTCGTTGTAGACTCCATGATCGGTCAAGATGCAGTAACAACAGCACAAACGTTTAATGAAAAATTAGGCGTTGATGGTGTTATCCTTACTAAACTAGATGGTGATGCGCGCGGTGGTGCTGCATTATCTATCAAAGCTGTAACAGGCTTGCCAATCAAGTTCACTGGTGTGAGCGAAAAAATGGATGGTTTCGATGTATTCTATCCAGACCGCATGGCTTCTCGTATCCTCGATTTGGGCGACTTCAAGACATTGATTGAAAATGTTCAAGGCGCTATCGATGAAGAAGAAGCTCGTGAAATGGCTAAGAAAATGGCGAAAAACAATTTCACTTTGGATGACTTCTTGAAACAGATGAACCAAGTGAGAAAGTTAGGGCCATTACAAAATATTATTGGTATGTTGCCAGGCATGGGACAAATTAAGGATCAATTGAAAGACCTTGATTTGAACAGTAAAGAGGTGCGCCGCATTGAGGCCATCATTACATCTATGACGGCAGCAGAGCGAGAAAACCCAAATATTCTTAATGGTTCTCGCCGCAAGCGTATTGCATTAGGTTCTGGTACACAGGTACAAGATGTAAATCGCTTGTTGAAACAATTTGAGGAAGCGCGGAAGATGATGAAGCGCATGCAAGGTTTACGTGGCGGTAAAGGCGGCTTCCCTGGAATGCCTAAATTACCGTTTATGTAATACATGGGCAGGGGCGCTGAACCTGTCCACTTACATCAGTATAAGGAGGTGAATTTCACATGTTAAAAATTCGTTTGACTCGTTTAGGTGCTAAAAAAGCTCCTTTCTACCGTATCGTTGTTGCTGACGCACGTGCTCCACGTGAAGGTCGTCCTGTTGACACTATTGGTCAATATGATGCTACTAAACAACCAGCTATCGTTAATGTAGACGAAGAAAAAGCTTTGGCTTGGTTAGCTAAAGGTGCTCAGCCTACTGACACTGTTCGCTCCTTGTTCAAAAAACAAGGCGTTATGCAAAAATTTGCTGACGCTAAAAAGTAATTAATAGAGAGGCATACTGTGATGATAGAATTAATTTCATTAATTGCGAAATCATTAGTGAAGCAGCCTGATGCCGTATCTGTTACCATGGTCCAAAAGGGAAATATGGAGGTTTATGAACTCCACGTAGCCCCAGAGGATATGGGCAAAGTCATCGGAAAGCAAGGACGAATTGCGAAGGCGATTCGCGCTGTGGTGAAAGCGGCGGCTATTAAAGAGAACAAAAAGATATCTGTTGATATTGTCTAAAAGGGAGTATTCCAATGGAAGAAATGACATTACGTGTCCCTGTAGCAGTAAAAGCAAAAGTAACAGAAGACTTGAAAGCGAAAATTGTATCCGATCTTGAAACTCGCCTTGATATGGTGAATAAAGATTTGGAAGCAATTGAGTTCCAAGCCCAACGTATTTTGGCTGATGCAGCTAAAGTTGATGCAACAAGTCTTACTGCTATTCGTCAACAAATCGACGAAGAAAAAAATAAACGCTTGGCTTTCAAAGAAGAAGTAACAGCTAAATTGAAAGATGCTCAAGGTTTAGCTTTGGGAACTGAAATTCCTCAAGGCACTCTAGAGCAAACAGTTACCGTTAAAATCGGGGATGATTTGGATGCCATGATGGGCGCTGAAATCCTATTAGAAGACGGTAAAATCGTTGCGTTTCGTCAATAATGAAGCATAACGATTTCATCACAATAGGTGTTATCATCGCCCCGCACGGCGTGCGGGGTGATCTTCGTATTATGCCTCAAACCGATTTTCCAGAACGGTTTATGCATATGGATGCCTGTTACATCGATGGTAAAGAATACCACGTTGCATCCGCACGATTTCACAAGCAATTTGTACTAGCATCTTTTAAGGAAATTCCTGATCGTAACACGGCTGAATTATTCAGTAAGAAGGCAATTCAAGTCCGTCGTGAAGATTTGGTAGAATTGCCAGAAGGTCGCTACTACATCTTTGATATCATTGGTCTTGAGGTTCAAGATACTAAGGGCAACGTGCTTGGCACGGTGACCGATGTGTTGCAACCTGGTGCTAATGATGTCTATGTGGTTTCCAAAGATGGGGAACCAGATCAATTATTTGCAGCCATTGAAGAGGTCGTTAAAGACATTGATGTGGACAATAAATTGATGATCGTAGATCCGCCTGAATGGATATAATCCTTTAGGCGGTTTTATTTTATCTACATATAGGTATATTATGATAAAAGTTATATAATATAGCTATATATAGATAATGCTAATGAGTTTATGTGAGTTAATAAGTACAGAGGACGGTCTATGCGTATTGATATCGTATCTTTATTCCCAGAGTTTTTTGATGCTTTTTTTAGTCATTCCATCATAAAACGGGCTATCGAAGCGGAACGCTTATCTATGGGCGTAACTAATCCTCGGGACTTTAGTCATAATAAACATGGTCAAGTTGATGATACGCCTTATGGTGGTGGTGCAGGTATGCTTATGATGGCACCTCCCATCTTTGAAGCCGTAGAATCTGTCATTGCTCAATATGATAGTACTATTAATAGCAACTTTGAAACAGATGAATTATGTGATGAAATGAGTCTTATTGGTAATCCAAGTGAAAGTGTACGACGTCGCATTATTTTTATGGGTCCTACAGGTCAGCCTTTCACACAAGAAAAGGCTCGTGAATTAGCGATGTACGATCAGTTGGTGCTCATTTGTGGTCATTATGAAGGCGTAGATTATCGGGTAGAGGAACATTTAGTAGATGAAACGATTTCTATTGGCGACTATGTGTTAACTGGTGGTGAGTTGCCGGCGATGGTCGTTGCCGATGCAGTAGCTCGCATGATTCCCGGTGTACTAGGTGCCGCTAGTGGGGCCCAAGAAGATTCCTTTTATGAGCCTTTATTAGAGTGCCCTCAATATACAAAGCCCCCAGAATTTAGAGGTTGGACTGTTCCCGACGTATTGCGCAGTGGCCATCATAAAAACATTGCTACCTGGCGTCAAAAGGAAGCTCTAAAACGGACACGATTATTGCGTCCTGACTTGTTGGAACGTCCATTAACAAAAGAAGAAATTAAACTTTTAAAAGAGATTGTTGCAGAAGAGTCTGAAAGACATAAAGGTGAAGTATGAAAGCTTTAGTATTAGGCGCTACTGGTGCAGTAGGTCGCCATATTGTAGAAACATTGATCGACAATCATGAAATTCAAGAAGTTCATGTATTTGTACGTCGTCGTGTAACGTATACATCTCCAAAGGTAACTGTTCATATCGTTAATTTTGATGAACCTCGTGAATGGGCGCACTTAGTAACAGGGGATATTTTATTCTCTGCTATGGGTACCAACCGTAAACAAGCGGGTTCTAAAGAAGCACAATGGACAGTTGATTATACTTACCAGTATGAAATGGCGCGTATTGCAGCTCAAAATGGAGTAAAAAAATATGGCTTAGTGTCCTCTTTAGGGGCGAATCCAAAATCGAAATTCTTTTATCTATCCATGAAAGGGCAATTGGAAGAGGTCATTCTAGAATTACCATTTGAAACGATCGTTATTGCTCGACCAGCTACCTTAATTCGAGAAGAACCTAAATTGGTAGAGCGTATTAGCTGTGCTGTATTTGGGGTCATCAATAAAGCACGTGTATTAATGAGTCAAGAGCCTGTAAAGACTGCTGATGTAGCTAAGATACTTGTAACAGCTACTATGGGGCAACAATATGGTATTTCTATTATTGAAAATGAAACGATTCATGAACGTGTAGGCTACTTTAAAGCTTAATTTCATTAAATCCCGTTTAGGAGAGAGAGTAGTTTAGATGCGTAAATAGGTTATTGCTACTCTAACGAGGTTGTTTATGGAGTTTAATTGTTACGATGTCCTTGAGGTTCAGGGCAGCCGTTATGTAATAACTGAAAAAATTAAATATAATGAGATTATTCCAAAAGCTGATCAGGAACAAGCCTATAAGGCTAAACCGTCTATGCAAAAGTCTCCTGGTGATTATTGGCATGAATATGGCCTAGAGGCTGTTGAGGGAACTGATAAAATATGGGTTACCATCGAGTACAATGATAATGAGTGGTGCACTGTATCTAGAACATCCTATCGTAAGCGTGCGCCGAAAGGCTTTACATTACATCAAATCGGTTTAGAAAAGGTTGTAGACGTAGACGGTGATAGTGGTGCGTCCGTAGGTGACCGAGCTGGCTATAAGGAATACCAATTGCCTTGTGAAGGTGGGGCTAGTGTATTCTTTGAAGAGAATTGGTTTAAAGGGGAAAAAATGTTTGCCGAAGGGGCTCGTGTCCCTTTGAGAAACATTCGTCTCTGTAATGATGCAGAAGCTAATGCTATTAGTAAAAAGAAACGTAATCAACGTCTGAAAAACCGTCTATCAGGAATTGCTAGTGCTATTGGATGTGGTGCATTATTATTTATGTGCCTTATTAGCTGGGAGGGGGATTTGTCTTGGCGTGACGTACGTGCTACATTTGGATTTCCATACACCGCAAAGGAGCATATGCATGACACATCCGTGTATTATACCAAGACAGATTCGGATACTGAAAATGTATATACTTCCAGTTTAGATCCTGTGAGTACCGCATTAGAATTAATCGATTCTTTAAACGGGGAGATTAAAAATGAAGGTGAGGACTTACAAGAAGGTCGTGAAGTCATTGTATTCTATGATGCTAAGTCTGCCTATATTATTACGAACGTAGATGGTCAAACCCGGATTAAGGTATGTGAACCAGGAAAGTTAACGCCAGAGGAACAGGAGCTTATTAATGGTACAATGCGAAAGTCCCATGTGCTTGATTCCTATGCCTATATGATTCGCAAAGGGGATACTGGAGGGCGCGATAAATTCCTTGATGTACACAAACTTAATGAAGCTGATAAGGCTTATATGTTTAACCGTTGATTATGAATATAAAGGGACAATATTAGGAGGTTTATCATGATTTTTATTCCTGATGTATTATTGACGATTTTTTATGCTTGTTTTGGAATTTTCTTAATGTTAACTGCCAACACGGTTATTGATTTTTTTGTACCTGGTAAATTTAGTGAAGAAATCAAACGTGGTAACTGTGCTGTAGCATGGCTATCTGCAGGTTCCTTTATCGGTATTGGTGAAATATTGCGTGCTGTTATCATGTCTCCTGTAGTTACTACAGCAGATACTTCTTTATTGCACGGTGTAGTAGCAAGTGTTGTTTATGCTATTCTTGGTATTGTACTATTTGTAACAGGCTATATGTTTATTAATCTATGGCATCGTAAATATAATTTATCTGAAGAGATTATGCGTGGTAATACAGCTGCGGGTATTCTCGTATTTGGTATCTTTGTAGGTCTTGCTCTCGTTGTTAGTGGTGCTGTGCACTAAGGGAGTGTCCTATGTATAAGCCAAGTAAGAAAACTATATACATAACGAGTGCCTTTGCCGCTGTGGCGGGCATCGTTGGTGTGTCTTCATACTGGAATGACATCGCTTATGCCGTATGTGATAAAATCTACCCGGAAGCAAATGATGGGGAAGTGCGATTAAAGGATAATCAAGGCAATCGCTACTCTTTACTGAACCATGGAGATGGTAAAGAAACAGCGTTGTTTGATGATAACCGATCCGTTACCTTTCACCGAGAAAAGGATGGCAGTTTAGTGTGGGATGCTGGTTTAGCCAGTCTTTTGCCAAGTATTGCAGCAGGCTACTATATTTTCCATGGATTTAATCCACCTACAGCTCGTATGGATGGACGAACTATGACATATCGTGTGGCGGCTCCATTAAAACCCTATGAGGAGCCTTATGTACATACAGCAACAGGTTCAAATGTGCGTACTTCTTTGGGGCGACGTACTTATCAAGACTATGAGAAGCGCAGAAGTCAAAAAGCCTCTTCTATAGGTCAAAAGTCGGGCTTTGGTAGTGCTGGTTCACGCTCTGGTGGCTCGTGATGGGAGGCGGTACTATGCAATCCTATATTGATGAGTTGGACAGGGATATATTACCTTTTGTAGAGTATGAAGGATATGACGACCGATATCCAACGCTTTCAGTACAATCCTTTCCTGCTGAGTTTTACGATGAAATACGACATGCATCTCGTATGTTATTCCAAATATTTTATAAGGCTACTAAGATCTTTCAGCAGGCACCTGATGAGTTTGCCCTCAATATGGATATGCCTGGAAATCTGATTCCTTATCTTCATCGAGGGAATCCGTTAGGCCTACCTACGTGGCTGTCTCGCTTTGATTTTGTTCTCGATACACAGGGGCGATTGCGCATGGTGGAAATTAATGCGGATACCCCCTGTTTTTTGATTGAAAGCTATTATGCCAATGAGGTAGGGGCCCGTTATTTTGATAAAGAACATCCTAATGCTGGAGCTAAAGATGAGCTAGAACGTTTTTTGAAACGCGTTTATGAACGCACTTCTCGGGAAAATAGTAAATATAATACAGCTAATAGTAGTGGACCTAATCCATTTGTGTTTGCTTGCTTTCACGATTACTTAGAAGACTTAGGAACTACTAAGTTTTTAATGAATACGATGAAATTCGCTTGTCCTGAGGCAGATGTACGATTTTTATCATTTTATGACATGGTCATTGATGATGAAGGTATTTTACTTTCTGATGGCAGTCACGCATCAAATCTGTACCGCTTGCATCCAATGGAATTGTTGATCGATGAGACGACAGCGACAGGGGAACCATTAGGTGAAATGTTCTTAGATTTATATAATGCAGGCAGGTTTAATTTATTTAATCCACCAGAAGCGATTATATTGCAAAATAAGTCATTTATGTCCTTGGTATATGCCTTATACTTGACTAATCAATTCTTTACAGGTCCTGAGCGAGATATTATTGAACGTTATTTGACGCCGTCCTATTTTGAAAGCGATTTCCCTAACCTTGATGAGGGCCTATATATTCAAAAGGAAATCTGGGGTCGTGAGGGCCGCAATATACAAGTCGTAGAAAAGCATGGCGATCAAGCAAAGGTCTATATGGAAAAGTTTGTAGACAATTATGATGACATTGTTTGTCGTGATAGTAAAAAGGTTATGTACCAAGATTTTATTCAACAGAAACGTTTTGTTCATACTGTAGATAGTGGTACAAAAGAAGGCTGCTTGACGCTGTCTTGCTTTATGCTTGGGGACCAAGCCTCTGCTGTAGGAGCCCGTTTTTCTCCAGAGGAAATTGCTGGTACAGAAGCTTATTTTCTACCTTTAGTTATCGATTAAAAACTATGCAGGATAATTAGTAGTACATCAATTATAGGGTGAGAAATATTAAGGTTTAAGGCTTGTATTACTATTGTTTATATTTGTTGTTACATTATAGGAGACATAAGGCGTTGGCTAACTTATATATTGGACTTGTTCATTATCCGATTATGAACAAGCATAAAGCGGTCATTACGACGGCCATTACCAATTATGATATTCACGACATTGCACGCTCATCTATTACGTATGATGTGTCTAAATATTTTGTCATTCATAATATACCTGCACAACGAGAGTTGGCAGCTACTATTATGGAACATTGGAAATCTGGCTTTGGTTCTACCTATAATCCTGACCGTAAAGATGCTTTCACCGGTGTAGAACTGGTAAATTCTATTGCTGTAGCGGTAAGAACTATCGAAGATATTGAAGGTGTAAAACCTATTGTAGCCACCACAGATGCTCGTACTTACGATAATACAATTTCCTATGCACGGATGCGTGAACATCTTGAAAATGAGACGCTCCCTGTGTTAGTATTATTTGGTACCGGTTATGGTATGACAAAAGAAACGATGGAAAGCTTTGACTATATTTTAGAACCTATATATGGTCACGGCGAATACAATCACTTATCTGTGCGTAGTGCTGTATCGATTATTCTTGATCGTTTACGGGGCGAAGCATGGTGGAATAAATAGGAGGCGTCTATGTCAGGACATTCTAAATGGGCAAATATTAAACATAAAAAAGGTAAAACCGATGCGTTAAAAGCTAAAATGGCTACGAAAATTGGTCGTGAAATTACCGTTGCAGCGCGTATGGGCGGTGCAGATCCAACAGGTAATATGCGTTTAAAATTGGCTTTACAAAAAGCTCGTGAAAACAATATTCCTAAGGACAATATCCAACGTGCTATCGATAAAGGTATCGGTGCTACGGATATGAACGCATACGAAGAAATCGTATATGAAGGTTATGGTCCGGCAGGTGTGGCTGTTACTGTTGAGGTTATGACGGATAATCGTAACCGTGCGGCAGCAGATGTGCGCCATGCGTTCTCTAAACAAGGTGGTAATCTTGGTGAAAGCGGTTGTGTAGGTTGGATGTTCAAATCTAAAGGCGTATTCGTTATAGACAAAGAAGGTCATGACGAAGATGAAGTAACTATGCTAGCTCTTGAAGCTGGTGCAGAAGACCTTAAGTCTGAAGATGATGTGTTTGAAATCTACACAGCACCTGAAGATTATGATGCAGTAGAAGCAGCTCTTGCTGATGCGGGCATCGAAACAGTAGTTGCAAAAATTACAATGATCCCTGATACTACTATTGAGTTATCTGGTGATGATGCAGTAAAAATGCAAAAAATGCTCGACGTATTGGATGATCTTGATGATGTACAAAACGTATATCACAACGGTATTTTGCCAGACGACGAAGAATAATTAGAAGGAGCACTCCGAGGGGTGCTCCTTTTCTATTGCTGTATGATGTTAGAAATTTTTCTAAAAGTTAAGAAAACTCATAGATTTCTTATAAAATTTTATAGGGAAATTCATGAACTTCGATGTGGTATTGTGCTATAATAAAATAGATTATGTATTGGAGGTAGGCGATAGCTTATCTCATTTTTAGACTAAGGGGGTTGGGGTGCGAATTATAGGAATTGACCCAGGTACGGCGATATGCGGATATGGCATTATTGACATGAAGGGCAGTAAACTAACACCAGTAGTCTATGGGGCTATTACAACTCCTAAGGAATTAACTGATTCACAGCGGTTGGAAATTTTATTTAATGACCTCAGTGATATTCTAGAGGAATATAAGCCAGATAAATTCGGTGTAGAGGAATTATTCTTTAACCGTAATGTAACGACGGCTATTAAGGTTGGTCAAGCACGGGGCGTCATTTTACTGGCTGCCGAGCAACAACGGATTCCAATCTATGAATACACGCCGCTACAAATCAAGCAAGCTGTCACAGGTTACGGCAAGGCTGATAAGAATCAGGTCATTTATATGACGATGAATATTTTGGGGATTCGTGAGAAGATTAAGCCTGATGATACGGCGGATGCATTGGCTGTCGCTATCTGCACGGCTCATAGTTCTCACAACGATAGATTGAAGAGGTTGGTATAATGATAGGGTATGTACGGGGCATCGTAACACATCTTTTTAAAGAGTCTTGTTACGTAGATGTACATGGCGTAGGGTATCGCGTATATGTGCCGACCACTACGCGTCAACAATTGATCGAAGGTCATGAGGCAACGTTATTCACGTATCTCAACGTACGTGAAGATGCGATGCAACTCTATGGCTTTTGGACGGAAGAGGAATATGAGCTATTTATTCTACTCATTTCTGTTTCTGGTATAGGGCCTAAGGTGGGGCTAGGCATTTTGTCTGGTATGACACCAGAGGCTTTCAAATTAGCAGTTATCAATGGCCAAGTTCAGCAATTAACTAAATTGCCTGGCATTGGCAAGAAGTCTGCAGAGCGACTTGTTCTTGAATTAAAGGATAAGTTAGCTAAAATGACACATATTTCTACGGAGTCACCGGCGGTAATTCAGCCTATTGGCGTTACTGCAAGTGGGGCTGCAGGAGAGGCTATTGAAGCTCTAGTGTCTTTGGGATACTCTGAGCGAGAAGTAGCGGATATTGTGGAGTCTTTAGATGATGGTAAACGCGATGTATCTGAGTTGATTAAGGTCAGCTTGATTGAGCTTGGGAAAGGACGATAAGGATGAATGAAGAAGTACGCCTTGTCGGAAATGGCGAGCACGAAGAAGATATATGGCAATATAGTCTACGTCCTAAATTCTTTAATGAATATGTAGGTCAAGAAGAAGCCAAAGGTAATCTAAATGTCTATATTCAAGCGGCTAAGCAGCGTGGTGAAGCATTGGATCACGTATTGCTCTACGGGCCACCAGGTCTTGGTAAAACTACATTAGCCGGTATAATTGCGAACGAATTGGGGGTTAACTTTCGCATAACCTCGGGTCCTGCTATTGAAAAGTCTGGTGACTTGGCTGCCATCTTAACGAATTTAGATGATCATGATGTATTATTTATCGATGAAATTCATCGTTTGTCTCGCAGTGTAGAGGAAGTATTGTACTCTGCAATGGAAGACTATGCTATCGATATTATCATCGGTAAGGGGCCAAGCGCTCGAACGGTGCGCATTGACTTGCCAAAGTTTACTTTGGTCGGTGCTACTA
>NZ_CAKPTN010000052.1 GCF_934190855.1 uncultured Veillonella sp.
CTACAGAGGTCATAACACCTAAGTATTCATAGCCTTCAATGATGCGATTGATGAAATTCGTATGTGTAGGATCTATGTGAAAGTACACATACGCTTCCTCTCCGGAGGTTTCTAAATCTGGTACATCTGAAAATGCACCGATAGATTTACTCGGTTCTAAAGGTGTACCACTCATAATTACTCCGCTTTAGGCTTACACTCACGGCGCATCATGGAGTACGGCTCAAGTGGTGTATCCATGTAGATACGAACTTTCATTTGCGCATGAGGTGCTACCTCGATTGGGTTCCCGTCTTCGTCTGTCATTTTTTCAATTACAGTTTCTACAAGGTCCCCTTTAGGTTGGCAGAATTCTACTTTATCGCCTACTTTGAAGTTGTTCCGTTGTTCAAGATCAACGTATTTTTCTTCTTCGTTGTAGCCCATAACTAAGCCGATGAAGTCATGGCTTTGTGTGTTAGTAGATTTACCGTAGTTTTGAGCTGTTTCATCAGGACGACCTTCTGCAAAGCCATCTGTATATGGACGGTGAGAAATCTTTTCTAATTCTGCAATCCATTCTGGACGAACGTACCAATCTTTACCTTCTTTAAGGTATGTATCAATCGCTGTACGGTAAACCTTTGCTACTGTTGCGCAGTAGTGAACAGATTTCATACGGCCTTCGATTTTTAGACTGTCTACACCAGCTTCGTATAAATCAGGAATGCGGTGAATCAAACACAAATCTTTAGAGTTAAAGATATATGTGCCATGCTCATCTTCCTCGATCGGATAGTATTCACCAGGTCGATTAGATTCCACAAGGGAGTATTTCCAACGGCAAGATTGAGAGCATTGACCACGGTTCGCATCACGATTGCCTGTCATATAGTTAGACAATAGACAACGACCAGAATAAGAAATACACATAGAACCATGTACGAAGGATTCGATTTCAATATCTACATTCTCCTTCATTTCTTTAAGGTCTGCCAAGGATACTTCACGAGCAGCTACTACGCGTGTAGCACCAAGCTCTTTCCACATTTGAACTGTGTGCCAGTTTGTAGTAGATGCTTGTGTACTTACGTGAAGTTCAAGGCCTGGAGCTACGCGTTTAGCAAGACTAAAGATGCCCATATCGGCAACGATGATCGCATCAACACCGATACTTTCAAGGAATTTCAAATAGTCCTCTAAACCTTCAAAGTCCTCGTTGTGAGGAATAATATTACATGTAACATGGATCTTTTTACCATGAGCATGTACGAACTCTACAGCTTCCTTTAATTCCTCGTCGGAGAAATTAGAGTTACCTGCGCGCAAGCCAAAACGTTTACCTGCGCAATATACGGCATCCGCACCGTAGCGAATAGCCATTTTTAGCTTGTCCATATTCCCTGCAGGACAAAGCAATTCCATAAAATGTTCTGCCATTATTTGTTGTGCCCTTTCCACACACTCACACTCATGCCATCACCCATAGGGTAAATGGTAGTGTTAAACAATTCTTTATTTTCAACAAATGTTAAGTATTCTTTTAACCGTTTTACGATAGTTTTGAACCGTTTTGGCGGCTCCTTATCGCCCCTTACATAGCCTCTAAAGAGTACATTGTCCGCTAGGATAACGCCCCCTTCTTTCACATGCCGCAAAATAAGCTCTAGCTGTTTAAGATATTGCCCCTTAGGACCATCTAAGAACACTAGATCATATTCACCAGTGAGTTCCGTTAAGACTTGAGACGCATTGCCTTTCAGCAATGTAATTTTATCAGCATAATCGGATTGGTTAATATAATATTTCGCCATCTCGTGACGTACATCATCTAATTCAATAGATGTAATGTGTCCCTCCTCTTTATCGAGTAGCGGAGCCATCAATAAAGCGGAGTAACCAATGGCGGTGCCCACCTCTAACACAGAGGTGGGCCGGTACAAACCTATTAATTCTTCAAATAGATGAACCTCAGATTCTCGTAGAATCGGCACATCGTTAATCATCGCGTAAATGCGCTGTTCATTTAAAATATCATTTAATGTCATGAAAGTAGACTAAATCTCCTACATTATTTATTGCTATTACCACTAGGAACTACCAACGTAGAACGATCAACTGTTTCAGCTGGTTTCACTTCAATGCGTGGTACCTCTTGTGTACTTGGAGCTACATATGGAGTCGTTTCTGGTGCACGATTTGTAGTCGGTACATACGTGTTATTGTTAGAGCTATTACCATAAGATGGAGTAGCTGGTGTAACTTGAACTGGTGTTTGATTTTGTGTTGGAGCAGGTACAGGAGCTGGAACCTCAGCTGCTGGAACAGTTGTTGGCGTGTATTTATACGTAGGTTCAACGTCAACATATTGAGAATCCGCTTCAACCGCTTCTGCAGAACTATAGTTGTAGTCAGGCTCTGTAGTGGCTACAGCTACGTCATAGTTAGGACCGGCTTGTGCAGCCACTTCTGTGCTAGCAGAAGGAGCTGCGGCTGTATCAGCGCCATAAATCTTATTAACCGCCGCTAAGTGCTCTTCGTATGTTTTAGAGAAGTGATTATGACCTTCTTTATCAGCTACGAAGTACAAGTAATCTGTATTTTCAGAATGTAATACAGCATCTAAAGATTTTTTGCCAGGGTTAGCAATTGGTCCTGGTGGTAAGCCTTTAGATACATATGTATTATATGGGCTTTGTAGTTGAGTATCACCAATCGTTACATTTTCCTTAGCATAACCAAGTACATAGGAAATTGTCGCATCAGATTGTAATGGAATACCATGAGCCAACCGCTTTTTGAATACCCCTGCAATAGTAGGACGATCTGCATCAAACAAAGACTCACGTTCAACGATAGACGCCAATGTAACAAAGTCATGAATACTCATATGCTGAGCTTGAATTTGTTTCTTCACAGCTGGGGTGAGGTAACGATTCATTTCGTCAGCCATCATTTGGATAACATCACGAGGTGTAGCTCCAACAGGGATTTCATACGTACTTGGGAACAAGAAACCTTCTACAGGATATGTAGCTGGTCTTGTGCCCTTCATGTATGGGTATGGTACAAAGGTTTTTGCTTCTGCTAAGAAGTCCTTTGCTTTCATGATTTGATTTTTTTCTAGAACGATAGCAATATCCCCAACGGTATATCCTTCAGGAATGGTAACACGAATCGATTCTACATGACCTTCTTGTAATAAAGAAATGAGTTCGCGCACAGTTACCTTATTAGGAATTTGATAGTGACCAGTTTGAAGTTTGTCATTAGTACCGCTCAAGTATAACCAAAGTTTAAAACCTTGAGTGGAGCGAATAAGACCTCTTTCAAAGAGCATATCTGCAATTTCAGAGCCCGTTTGGCCCTTTTCTATAACTAGAACTTGGGTGCCATCATCTTGAGCGAAGGTATTTGGTACAAGGTATAATGCACCAAGACCACCACCGATAATCAATACACCAACAATAGCTAGAATTAGAATATATCTTAAGGCTTTTCTCACGTCGTTGAGTTCCTTTCTGTAACATAACAGTATATATCACTTTATTATACCATAAACTCTATATTTCCCCTACCCGAAAGGGCATTAAGCACCTTATTTCTCTCTGCTTATGTGATATATCAATTATAGTTTTTTGTCATGCTAATAATATGAATGAATACCTTAGTTTATAATTCAATACTATCTATATTCAAACATAAAAATAGCGCATTGCTCAACGCAATACGCTAGATTTATGTTAAAGACGATTATTCGTCTTCACCCATTTCTTCATACAATTTTACTAGAGTTTCAAAAACTTCATCTTCTTCATCTAAAGGTACGTATTCTTCTACGCCTTCTTCATTTTTTTCGATGCTAGCCAAGATCATGTATGTGTCATCTTGACCTTCGTGGTCTGCCTCTTCATCTTGTACATGTACAAGAACTGCATACTCACGACCTTCATGGTTTAGAACAACATCTTCTGTGAAGTATTGTTTATTGCCGTTTTCGTCTTCGAATTCTAAATAATACACTTCACCTTCAAAGTTTTGGTCAACCATTGGAAACCCTCCTTGTGGAAAAAAAGATTTATTTATTGAACTGCAAGCGATCTAAGTATCCTTGCAAAATTACAACCGCTGCCATTTTATCAATAACGGATTTACGCTTTTTACGACTTACGTCAGCTGCAATGAGTTGGCGTTCAGCCATAACCGTAGATAACCGCTCATCCCAATATGAAACAGGTAAATCGATGACTTCTTTCATCTTCTCAACGAATTCTTCAGTCTTTTCAGCTCGTTCACCTTTTGTACCATTCATATTCTTCGGCATACCTACTACAAGCTCATGTACTTCATATTCAGCAATGAGTTCTTGTAAGCGATTAAAGTCTTTTTCAAGAGATGTTCTACGAATGGTTTCAATACCTTGTGCAGTCATGAGCAGTGCATCGCTACAGGCAATACCGATAGTACGGCTGCCCACGTCTAATGACATAATTCTCATTATAATTGTTTAGCCTTTGCGTATTCTTTCAACAATTCCTCAATCAAATCATCACGTTCTAAGCGACGAATGTCAGAACGTGCATTATTATAACTAGTAATGTACGCTGGGTCACCAGAGATTAGATAACCTAAAATTTGATTGATTGGATTGTAACCTTTTTCTTGAATAGATTGATAAACACGAGTCAGAACTTCTTCAGCTGTCATCGGTTCATCGTCTACTTTACGGAATAACATGGTTTCATCAGAAACTTTCATTGTATCCCTCCTTTTTATTACATTGGCGGGCTTCACCTGTGAAAGTGAAACCTCGCCTACTATTATACTTGAATCAAAGGTACATAGTCATTAACTTTTTATGCATTATGAATTTTTTCTATAACAGATAGAAATATAATTATAAAATTATATGCCTATTGTAACATAGATGTTAATTCATCACCACCAGCTTTTAATGCTTCCATCAATTTAGCTGGTTCTTTGCCGCCTGCTTGAGCCATATCTGGACGGCCACCGCCATTACCACCAGCTACTTGAGCTGCAGCTTTTACGATGTTGCCAGCTTTAGCGCCCTTAGCAACGACATCTTTAGATACTTTACATACAAAGTTAACTTTATCGTCACCCATAGCAGCACCTACGAGAACTACACCAGAGCCATTTAATTTATCAAGACCCATATCTGCTAAGTCGCGTAATTCATCGATAGAGGAAGCTTTTACAGCAGCTGCTACAAATGGAACGTCGCCAATCATAACTTTACCAGCAATGATATCAGCAGCGCCTGCAGCAGAAACTTCTTTGCGAATTTGTTCTAATTCTTTAGCAGTTTCTTTAGCTTCTGACAATACTTGATGTAAACGTTCTTCTACTTGAGGAGCTTTAGTTTTAAGTTCGCCCGCCATGCGTTCGATAGTCAAGCGATCTTGTTTAGCCGCATCGAGAGCTGCACGACCAGTGATAGCTTCAATACGACGTACGCCAGAACCGATACCAGCTTCAGAAGTTAAACGGAAGGAGCCTACGAAGGCAGTATTACCTACGTGAGAACCACCGCATAATTCAACGGAGAAGCCTGGAACCTCTACAACGCGAACTACGTCGCCATATTTATCACCAAAGAGCGCCATAGCACCTTTTTCTTTTGCTTCGTCCATGGACATTTCAGCAATAGCAAGGTCAGTAGCTTTAAGAATCTCTTCATTTACTAGAGCTTCGATTTGATCAAGTTCCTCTTGTGTTACAGGAGAGAAATGCGTGAAATCGAAACGCAAGTAATCTGGAGTTACTAAGGAGCCCGCTTGGTTCACGTGGTCGCCTAAGATTTGTTTCAAAGCTGCATGTAACAAGTGAGTTGCTGTATGGTTACGAGCCATCGCAGAGCGACGGTTTGTATCTACTTCAAGAGCTACGTCATCACCTTCAGAGATGGAACCTTCTACAACTGTACCGATATGGTATACAGTACCTTCAGGTAAGCGTTTAGTATTATGAACCTCTACTTTACCCATTGGGCCTACGATGAAGCCTGTATCGCCTAATTGACCGCCCCCTTCTGCATGGAATGGAGTAGTGCGTACGATAATCGTAATTTCATCGCCGTCAGCAGCTGTTTGTAAACGTTCAGCCCCTTTACCTACCATCAACACAGAAGATGCTTTTACAGACTCATCTTCAAGAAGCTCTTCGTCTTTCAAGAATGTAATGTCCGGTGTTGCTACCTTCGCATCTTCTTTAACACGAGCTTCACGAGCGCGTTCACGTTGCTCTTTCATAGCAGCTTCAAAGCCTTCATGGTCGATTGTAAAACCGCGTTCAGACGCGATTTCTTCTGTTAATTCCCAAGGGAATCCATATGTATCATATAATTTAAATACTTCAGAACCAGGAACTACAGTTGCTTTTTCAGCAGCCAATGTGTCGATCAAGGAGTTCAACAACTCAAGACCTTGTTCCAATGTTTGGTTAAAGCGTTCTTCTTCGTTTTGAACAACACGTTTAACGAAGTCTTTTTTCTCAGCAATGGATTTAATACCAGGACCAAGAATATCTACTACTACATCAACTAGTGGAGTTAAGAAGATACCTTCAATACCTAATAAACGACCATGACGTACAGCACGGCGCAAGATACGACGCAATACATAACCGCGGCCTTCGTTAGATGGCAATACACCATCAGAGATCAATGCGGTTACAGCACGAGCGTGGTCAGCAATAACTTTCAAAGATACGTCCGTATTTGGATTATCATTGTAAGTAACACCAGCGCGTTTTGCAGTCGCTTCGATGATTGGGAAAATTAAATCTGTTTCAAAGTTAGTTCTGCAACCTTGTAATACGGAAGCCAATCGCTCAAGGCCGGCGCCTGTATCAATGTTTTTATGTTGTAATGGCTCATAGGAACCATCTGGCATTTTATTAAATTGTGTAAATACAAGGTTCCAAATTTCAAGGTAGCGATCGCAATCACAACCTGGTGCACAGTTAGGATCATCACAACCATGTTCAGGACCTTGGTCAAAGAAGATTTCGCTATCTGGACCGCATGGGCCTTCACCGATTTCCCAGAAGTTGTCTTCTAAACGGGAGATATGGCTTTCTTCTACACCACACTCCTTATGCCAAGTATCATATGCCTCTTGGTCATCTGGATATACAGTAACATATAATCTATTTTTATCGAGTTTAATAACCTCAGTTAAGAACTCCCATGCCCAATGGATAGCTTCTTTTTTGAAGTAATCACCAAAAGAGAAGTTACCAAGCATTTCAAAGAATGTATGGTGACGCGCTGTGCGACCTACGTTCTCAAGGTCACCTGTACGCATACATGTTTGGCTTGTTGTAATACGATGACAAGGAGGTACCAATTTACCTGTAAAGAAAGGCTTTAATGGCGCCATACCTGCCCCGATCAATAATAAAGATGGATCATTTTCTGGAATAAGAGAAAAAGTATCTAATTTTAAATGTCCTTTACTTTCAAAAAACTCCAAATATGCTTGACGCAGCTCATTACCCTTCATGTGTATATTCCTCCTAAAATTATTTACTCTTCATTATATCGTAAAAACGAGATAAAATCCATGTATAGAGATGACTTATAAGGCTATAAAAACAGAAAAAGAGGTTATACAAATCAACAGAACATAATTGATTCGTATAGCCTCTTTTATAGCTAGTTATGAAATTAGCGCACAACGCGTTTCGCGCCGATGTAGCGTTCGCCCCAATAGCCAGTATCAAGGTCAGCTACTGCAACACCACGACTGGAAGTGGCGCTGATGAACTTGCCATCACCAATATAAATACCGGAGTGAGATGGACCTGGCTCGTATGTTTCGAAGAATACCAAATCCCCTGCTTTCAAGTTCGCACGAGAAACCTCAACACCTACGTTATATTGTTCGTCCGCTAAACGAGGTAAGGAAATACCTTGTTTTTCGAATACATATTTAACGTAACCAGAGCAGTCGAAACCACTTGGAGTAGTACCGCCAAATACATATGGTACACCACGGTATTTGTCAGCTTCCGCCAAGATAGCGTGAATGCTGCTAGGTGTTTCATTTTTCGTAATATTATTTAATTTAACGTTTTTGCCATTAATGGATTGACCAGCGATACGACGGGATGTCGCGTTGCTGTTTGTAAAAGCGGATTTCGTTGCTACTGCTTTAGTCGCTGCATTTTGAGTCAATACTGCCTTCGTAGAACGAGGAGCACCCATCAATGCATTATACGTAGCAGGACCTACGATACCGTCCACTGGAAGGCCACGATCTTGTTGGAACAGACGAACTGCCCATTTCGTTTCCTTACCATATACACCATTTTTGTCTGTAGCATTATAACCGTGTTTAATTAGTTGTTGTTGAACCGCTGTAACACTTTTGCCTTTATCACCATATTGTAATGTTGTTGCGCCAACCATGGCTGTTGTGGCACACACAAAAGTTAATGTTAATGCCGTTATTTTAACCTTACTATATTTTGACTTCATATGCTTCCTTTCCAAACTTTTAAAGTAAGTTATTTATTCAAAATATACTAACCGTCTATTTATTTGCATCTACAAATACAGCTAGTCTTCTTTGCGTTTGTTAGTATAAGTCTGTGATGCTATAAAGACATCTGCACTACTAGGTCCCAACAATGGAGCCTCTTCATGCTCTTCAAAATTTATAGCTGACTTAACCCAATACAAAGGCCGTTGCTTCACCTCTTCAAAAATACGACCTACATACTCGCCAATAATTCCCAGTCCGACGAGTTGAATCCCCCCAATAAACAAGATTGATACGCCCAACGTAGTCCACCCATTCAAGGCTTGTCCTGTAAGGTATACATACAACAGATGTAAGATAAGCAAAAAGCTCATACCACCACAGAGTACACCTACATACAAGGCGGCCCGTAAAGGAACCCTAGAAAAGGCTGTTACCCCATCGAGAGCAAATCGAATCATTTTGCGCACACTAAACTTTGAAACCCCTGCAAAACGAGGTGGAGCTACAAAGTGCAACTCAGCTTGTCTATACCCTAAGGCTCCGACAATACCGCGCAAGAAACGACCATGTTCTCTAAACCGTTTCAACGTGCCTAATGCTTTACTATTCATGAGGCGGAAATCAGATCCACCTTCCACAATAGGAACATCAGCCATCTTGTTCATTAGTTTGTAATAATACTTAGACGTGAAGGATTTAGCCCAACTAGCGTCCTCAGTTGAATCTCGAATGGTGCGCACCACATCGTAACCAGATTCCCACAACCGAACAAGTTCAGGAATCAATGCCGGTGGATGCTGCATATCACCGTCCATTGTAATAACTGCATCGCCATGAGCATAATCAAGACCACAAGTAAGTGCCGTCTGATGCCCAAAGTTACGAGCAAGCAATAACACTTTCACATGTTTATCATTGTATGCAATTTCACGTAATATCATAGCTGACGAATCACTAGATCCATCATCTACGTAGATTAGTTCATAATCATACGTGAGACCTGACATAACCTCTGTGACGGCTTCATAGAAAGTTGCTATGTTTTCCTCTTCGTTATATACAGGTACTACAATAGAAAGTAACATAAATCCTCCAAAGTATTTTACTCACATATTTTATGTTAATTAGTAAATTAAGGCAAATTATCAAGGTTAACAATAGGTAAAATTCTACTTATAAACCCAGTAATTAAGCTATTTTTTAAGAAATCACTAAAAACACGCTTCATTTAGCTTATATATAAGCATATCATATCAATAATACATTCATTTATTTGAAATTTTACTCAATAAGGCTAATTATAAAATAAATTTATTTCTCTACTAAATCAAGGAATAATGATTATTGCTAATTTTATAAACTATTAATCAAAATATCAGATAGATTTTTGATAGAAAACACACCAAAATACCCTTAATTCATTTTATATTCATATAAAATTTAGTTATTTTATTAAATTAGCCCCACTATTTTGAATTAAAATTTTTATTTAACAAAACCCTCTTAAAAGAAAAGAGGCTTTTTATAATAATACAATTTCATAACTTTTACAATGATACATGTTTCACTTATACAAAAGATACTTGTTTCACTTATATAAGAGATACTTATTTCACTGATATAACAAAGGCCATAAATAAAAGGGAGGCCAAAAATGAAATGGATCCCCAAATCATGTCTAATTTCGGGATCCACTTCAAAGGGCCTCTTCTATTATAGTCCTGCAGCATCAATCCAGGATTGTAAATCCTCTTCTGCCATTTCCATATCTTCTTCGTACGCACCAGCAACAACAGGATATTTTGCTACCTCTACAGTATGTAAAATTGAGTCATCTCGACCATTTTTAAAGGTACCAATCCATATACCTGAGAATTGAGATTCATACCATTCTACAGGTTGATCTGTTTCATTAAAACTAATCGTAATATGACCACGACCAAGTGTTTCTAATACTTCCACTTGTTCTTCCTCTGTAAGGCCTGTTTTTTCAATATAAATAGAATAGGTTTCTCCTGTTTCACGCAAATTTTTAAGAGCTAAACGCAATTCATTTAATACAGCCCTTACATTGTTGTAATTTTCAATCATATATACTCCTATAATTTCGGTTCTACTTGTACGCCCCATTGTCGAAGCACATTAAGGACCCGTTCTTTTACATCTGGTAAGGCCCGTTGCACAACCTCGCTTGGTTCAAAA
>NZ_CAKPTN010000053.1 GCF_934190855.1 uncultured Veillonella sp.
CTTATGTACTTATTATTCCTACCTCTTAATTATACAATATTCTTAGGAATTTTTCACCAAATCTTTTTTCTAATTCTGCTTTCATGACAGATTCTAATTTTTCCATTCCAAATTGACTGGCAAAATCTAGCACATCCTTGCGAGCCTCTACTAGGATTTCAATATCTTTAATGATATTAGCTACACGCAAATCAGGTAAGCCCGATTGAGCTAAACCAAATAATTGACCTGAGCCGCGCAGCAATAAATCTTGCTCCGCCAGTTCAAAACCATCTTGAGTTTGTTCCATTAGCTTCAAACGCTCTTGGCTTACATCATTTTTTGAATCACTTACTAAAATACAATAGGACTGATGGGAACCACGACCTACACGCCCCCGCAACTGATGTAGTTGAGATAGCCCAAATCGCTCTGCCCCTTCAATGCACATGATGGTCGCATTAGGCACATTAACACCAACCTCGATAACTGTGGTGGAAACCAGTAATGAAATGTCGCCCTTGTAGAATGCATTCATTACTTCATCTTTTTCACTAGGTTTCATGCGACCGTGAACAAGTCCCACTTCATAGGCCTTGTAAAAATACTTTTTTAGTTCTAAATACAATTCTTCTGCAGCTTGTAAGTCTAATTTTTCAGACTCTTCTACAAGAGGACATACTACGTAAACTTGACGACCTTCGGCCATTTCCTTACCAAAGAATGCCCGTAGTCGATCTTTATAAGAACTATCTACTACATACGTTTTTACAGGCTTACGACCTGGTGGCATTTCTTTAATCAAGGATACCGCCAAATCACCATATACAGATAATGTCATGGTTCGTGGAATCGGAGTAGCTGTCATGATAAGCACATGTGGATATGTACCCTTCTGTTGCAACCGAGCCCGTTGTTCTACACCAAAGCGATGTTGTTCGTCTATAATGACGAGGCCTAAATTATGGAAGTTTACGCCCTCTTGAATAAGCGCATGGGTACCGATGATCATATTAATCGATCCGTCAGCTAAGCCTTCATAGATTCGCTCTTTTTCCTTTTTGGTAGTAGAACCTGTTAATAATTCTATGGTAATACCTAAGTTACCACACACCTCTGTTATACCTTCATAATGCTGAGCAGCTAAGATTTCTGTAGGAGCCATTAATGCCCCTTGGTACCCATTTTCGATAGCCTTCAACAAACTCAATGTAGCCACTACGGTTTTACCAGAACCTACATCACCTTGTAACAACCGTTGCATAGGACGTTCATCTTCCATATCGATACGAATGTCCTCTAATGCACGCTGTTGGTCACCAGTTAAAGAGAATGGTAAATTTTCTATACATTTAGCCATTAGTTCTCCATTAGGACCCATTTTAGGACCTCTGTGGCACTGCTCTTTATTACGCAATAAAGCTAAACCCGCTTGCATGACAAATAGCTCTTCGTAGGCTAATTGATGACGTGCCTCTTCGTAACGCTCAGAGGAATCCGGGAAATGCATCATCTTAAACGCATCGTAACGACTCATATAATGGTGGGCTTCACGAACCTCAACAGGTAAAATCTCAGGCAACTCATGATTAGCAGCAAACCAATTTCGCACCGATGAACGCACCACAAATTGAGATACCCCATCAGCAAGAGCATAGATAGGAACGATACCTCGATCTGACTCTCCACCATCTCCTAAGTTTTCTATTTGGGGAGTATTCATTTGCATGGATCCATATTGAAATTCTGCTTTACCATACGCATATAGACGCTGCCCTTTTTTGTAAAAGTTCTTTTTATAGCCTTGGTTAAATAGAACAATTTTTAAAGGACCTGTACCATCTGCAATGACTACCTCTAAGATAGACAATCGAGGGCGAGGACGCTTCTCTTGCACCGCTATAACATTGCCTACCACCCCACCAGTCATGCCTGATTTTAAATCACCAATTCTATAAATCGTACGGCGGTCTTCATAGGTTCTTGGGAAGTACGTCAACAAGGAAGTTATGTTCGTAATCCCCAGTTTATGTAATTGTTTCTCTCGACCAGGACCAATCCCCTTAATGGTCGTCAACCGTTCATCCATAGAAACTCCTTTAAATATACGATAAACACATGAGATATATCCAATTTCTGTATATCCTTGTGTAAAAGTCCACTCATATCATAGAATATGATATATAGTATACCTTATATTGTAGTATATTTCATAAAAAGAGCAATATGTACGATAAAAACACTTGCTTTAACTATGTCTTTATGATAATATACTTTTGTTATGTTATAGATTAAGCTTGGAGGTGGAAACTATGGCAAACCTTTGCGAAGTATGTGGCAAATCCACATCTAGCGGTATGAACGTGAGTCATTCTCACATTCGCACAAGAAAAACTTGGAAACCGAACATTCAAAGAGTACGGGCGGTTGTAGACGGTGCTACTAAAAAAGTAAACGTATGCACTCGCTGCCTTCGTTCTAATAAAATTACACGCGCGTAAAATAAAAAGTACATGTACTCTTTGGGGTTCTAGAGCCCCAAAAAAAGCAGTTAGTTCATTTGAACTAACTGCTTTTTTTGTTATCTATATACCTATTACTAAAAATTTTACAAGGTAATATTTGGAATATAGTACTGTTTAAACAACTTAATAGCATATTGATCAGTTAAGCCTGCCACATAATCCACTACATCGCGAGTGGAGTAAAACTCTTTTCCAGTTTCACAACCTTCCATATCATCTGGGTATTCCATGAAGTGAGTAAATAAATTTTTCACCACATGGGATGCCTTTTTGCGATCTGGAATCAATGCAGGCGCCAAATACACGTTTTTAAACATAAATTGACGGAATAGATTCATAGTCACCTCCACATCAGCAGACATAGAAATAACTGGTTTATCTAAAGATTCCCGCACCATATCCTCTACCATAGCTGTAATCATGCTAGATGGAGTCATACCAAAATGCTCACGCACTTCAAAGGGCAACTCCTCAGCGGTTAACATGCCTGCCCGTTGTGCATCGTCAAAATCGTGACACAAATAAGCAATGCGGTCAACAATGCGAATGATTTGGCCTTCTAAGGTAACTGGAATTGTAGCTCCTGTATGACCTACGATGCCATCACGGACTACAGTCGTTAAATTAAGACCTTGGTGGTCGCCATGCTTTTCTAAGACCTCAACCATGCGCAAACTTTGTTCATTGTGATTAAAGTGCCCCACCATGTCGCGCAATGCATATTCACCGACGTGACCAAAGGGCGTATGTCCCACATCATGGCCCATGGCAATAGCCTCAACAAGATCTTCGTTTAAACGCAATGCACGAGCCACTGTCCGACCAATCTGGCCTACCTCAAGGGTATGTGTCATACGTGTCCGATAATGGTCACCTGGTGCAATATATACTTGTGTCTTATGCTTTAACCGTCTAAAACATTTACTGTGAATAATGCGGTCCCGATCGCGTTGGAACGCTGTTCTAAGTGGATCGAGAGCTTCCTCCATATCACGGATTGCATCGCGGCTTTTAGCTGCATAGGGGGACAGGAGTAATGCCTCCCGTTCCTCTATTTGTTCCCGTATATTCATTTCCCCTCCGATGCGCGGTTCTTGTCGATTAACTGCATCACAAGAGAAGCTGTTTCTTCGATAGATTTATTAGAAACATCTAATACTTGGCAGTGCAAACGGCGCATAATAGCTTTCGCATATTCTAGTTCGGCTTGGATACGCTCAATAGATGCGTAGTTTGCTTCGTCTTCTAAACCAATAGCGCGTAACCGTTCACTACGAATATTGTTTAACTTAAATGGATCGATGATAAGACCTACAATTTTTTTCGCTGGAATTTTGAATAACTCTTCAGGTAATGGTACTTCTGGTACTAGTGGCAAGTTGGCAGCTTTAACCTTTTTATAGGCCAAGAACATGGATAATGGAGTCTTACTAGTTCTAGATACACCAATAATTACTACATCAGCCTTTTCAAAGCCAGATGGATTTTTACCATCATCATATTTTACGGCAAACTCAATGGCTTCAACCTTTTTGAAATATTCTTGGTCAAGCTTATGAACCATACCTGCTGTCATACGAGGCTTAGTAGTCGCTACAGTGCCAACAGCATCAAGAACTGGTCCCATGATGTCTACAGCAGGAATTTTGTATTCCGCTACCTTCTCATGAAGATATTTGCGCAAAGACTCGGATACGATAGTATGACAAATAACGTGATGACCACGTTTTGCATCGTCTACAATTTCATCGATTTGGCTTTCACTATCGATATAAGGAATACGAACAATTTCAATTTGTTCCTTATCATATTGACTCGCCGTAGCTCGCGCTACAGCCTCTGCGGTTTCCCCTAGGGAATCCGATATTGCATAAATAATTTTTTCTGCCATTATATCAACCTCAATGTATGCTACATTCTAAAAATACTTTTGCTACCGTCGTTTTTGACACGCGGCCCACGACCTTTAGTCGTTTCTTGTTCCCTACGTCCTCGCGAACGACAACAGGTAAACAATCTACTTCATAATCTATCATCTTCTGCGCCGCCTCTACTAACGTATCAGTAGGCTCCACAGTTATAACCTTGCTAACAGGGGTCATGATCATAGATATAGGCATGGCGTGCGAATCTGTTTGTCCCATAGAGGCGCGCAGTAAATCTTTTCGAGATACGACGCCTACTAGATACGAATCATCACACACTAAAATCGTACCTACATCCTCTGTAAAAATAGTAACAATCGTGTCATATAAACTAGTTTCCCCACTAACCACGACCGCTTGAGATAATACATCACTTACCAGAAATGACTTTAATCGCTCAGCCGTTTGTGTTTCCTTTGAAAGCCCTACGTAGTAATAACCTACATTGGGACGCGCATCTAGCACACCTAACATAGTTAATACAGATAAATCTGAACGCAATGCAGATCGTGTAACCTCTAAATGTTCGGCAATTGCACTACCTGTTACAGGACCTTCTTCACGAACGATTTGAGCAATTTGTTCTTGTCGTTTCGACAGTTTCACACGGTAACCCCCTTTCATCTCTGTTTGTATTATATCCTAAGTTACCATTCAGAAAAAGAGGAGACCTACGGGCCTCCTCTTTCACCATAACTATATTCTTACCAATTTAGTTCATCAGATTCTTGACGACCACGACCAGTCATAGCATCGAGCATAATTCTTTGTTCGATTTGAGCCACCATTTTCTTAGTGCTCACAACCGCATCTGGGTTAACAGAAATGGAGTCAATACCACTCTTCACGAGGAATTCACAAAGTTCAGGGTAAACGCTTGGTGCTTGGCCACAGATGGATACAGTTTTGCCATCTTTATGCGCCACTTCAATGAGATGACGAATTGCTCTGCGAACTGCTAGATTACGTTCATCATAAATATGTTGAACTGTTTCGTTATCGCGGTCACAACCGAGAACGAGCATAGTCAAGTCGTTAGAACCGATGGAATAACCATCTACGTATTTATTGAATTGATCAGCTAAGATGATGTTGGATGGAATCTCAGCCATGAGCCATACTTTAAAGTCTTTACTGCGTGCAAGACCTTCTTGAGCCATCAAGTTAGTTACTAATTCGGCTTCCTCTACAGTACGGCAGAATGGAATCATAACTTGCAAGTTTTTGAAACCAAATTCGTTACGTACTTTTTTGATTGCTTCTAATTCTAATTTGAAAGCAGGTGTGTATTTAGGATCATAGTAACGAGAAGCACCACGCCAGCCAAGTAATGCACTGGATTCATGTGGTTCGTATTTGTCGCCACCTTTAAGATCACGGTATTCGCTAGATTTGAAGTCGCTTAAACGAACTACTACTTGGCGAGGAGCTAATGCTTGGCAAACTTTACGCATACCTTCAGCCAATGTATTTACAGCGAAATCACTACGGCCTGTTTCGATAAGGTGTAATGGATGTTCATGGATGAAAGTAGTCCAAATGAACTCTTCACGCATTAGACCAATACCATCACATGGTAATACACCATGTTTTTCAGCCAAATCAGGATCGCCTAAGTTCATATAAATCTTAGTGCCTGTTACAGGAACAGATTCAGCAACAACATTGGCAGCAGCTTGTGTTTCTGGCTTTTTAACGATATCTTCTAATACGCCATCGTATACAATACCATTGGTAGCATCAACAGTAATCATTTGACCATCTTTAATGGATGTAGTCGCTTCATGGCTACGGCTCTTAGTACCTACGATACAAGGAATGCCAAGCTCACGGCTAACGATGGACGCATGACAAGTCATACCACCAGCATCAGTAACGATTGCTTTTGCCTTTTTCATAGCAGGAACCCAGTCAGGAGCCGTCATAGCAGTGACAAGGATTTCCCCTTCTTTAAACTCATCAATATCCTCAGGGTTGATGATTACGTGAGCTTTACCTGCTGCATTACCAGGAGAAGCTGGTAAGCCTTTTACAATAATTTCACGATTACCCGCATTTAAAGTGCTAGCTTTCTCCATTGTTTCTGGTTTTTCTTTACGGGACCATACTGTTTCTGGACGAGCTTGTAAAATCCAAATTCTACCGTCTCGCTCATCTACACCCCATTCCATATCCATGTAGCAACCGTAATGTTTTTCGATTGCTTTAGCGTATTCAGCAAGCTCCAAAACTTGAGCGTCTGTAATAACTTGTTGTTTAGCTTCGTCAGCAGGAACAACCTCTTCAACGCAGTCCCCATCAGGCTTACGAACTAAACGGATATGTTTGTCATTAATCATGCGGTCTGTAATTTCCATTTTAGCTTTATCTACACGGAAATTATCTGGTGTAACTGTACCTTGTACAACGTACTCACCAAGGCCCCAAGAACCTTCGATAAGGATGTTGTTATCATTGCCTGTTACAAGGTCAACAGTAAACATTACGCCAGCAGCTTTAGAGAATACCATCATTTGAACAGCAGCACTTAATGCTACTGTCATATGATCGAAACCTTGTTTTACACGGTAATATGTTGCGCGGTCTGTAAAAGTAGATGCATAGCATTCTTTTACTTTTTCGATAATAACATCAGCACCGCGTACATTTAAGTACGTATCTTGTTGGCCTGCGAAGCTTGCATCTGGCAAGTCTTCTGCTGTTGCACTAGAACGAACCGCTACGAACGGATTTTCTTCGTTTACTTTTTTACCAAGTTCTTCATAAGCATTACGGATAGCATCTGCCAAAGCTTGTGGCATTTCTTCCTGACAAATCATGCGGCGAATCTTAGCACACACTTCGCGCAATAATGCAGAATTTTCGACATCGTCTAAAGCATCTAGCTCAGCGCGGATTTTATCTTCCAAACCTGTAGCTTTCATAAACTCACGATAACCATGAGCAGTTGTAGCAAAGCCATAAGGTACAGGTACATTAGTGGAGGACGTCAATTCCCCTAAGGAAGAAGACTTACCACCAACTAAATTAACATCTTCACGTTGTAATTCATCAAACCAAAGTACGTATGCTGTTTCGCGATTCATGTGAGAACCTCCTAGTCAATTAGTGCAACACATTAAACCTTTTACACATAAATAGTATACCTTAATTTGCAATCTGTCAATTTATATAGGCATTTATATGCAAATAAAAATGATGAAAAACTAAAAAAAAGATTGCCTAATACTAGACAATCATCCTTTTATTTTAGTTTGACACATGAATAATAAATCTTAATTGATCTGGCTTCATATCACTACCATTAACAAATAACATACCATCCTCTAAAGTAATACGATATAGTAATGTAGCCTCTGAAGTCTCAATTTTCTCAACTTTACTATTAGGAAAAATATAGCTAATAGTTTCTAAGGTTTGAGGCATAACAGTTTTATAATCTGGGCTGACCTTCATATCAAGGTACTGAACCCACTCTCCACGGCTATATTGACCATAGGACATTCTAATATCTTCACTATTAGAAACAACAACTAATCTATTCAAAACTGCTTCAGCAGTTTCATGTTTATTATCTTTATCAATCTTATAAAAAATGGAGTATGTCAATATGGAAAATATTATTAATCCTAATAAATAATATATATACTGCTTTTTCATAACATATAATACTCCACTAACAATTAAAGTTAACTCAAATAGCACAGTTAAAAAACACGTGTGATTATTATCTTGTTCTTCCTGGTTGCAATAAGAGTATATACATACCTAAAAAAAGAAACTCAGAAATCTCTTCATTTATGAGTCTACTCAATAAGGTAATTATTATAAAAGTTGGATATATCCAAAATGGAATCCCGATATCAGAAGCGCGTCTCATACCTGTCATAAAAAAGAAAGTAAAACCATAAATGCAAAAGGAGTACCCAAGAATATTATATATTAATCCATCCCTAATAGTACTTGCATACATCGCAGTATGACCATATTTTAATGATAGCAATCCTATTACAAAAGCAAAACCACTCCCGAAAAAAAATAATAAGCGCCCTAATGGAACTCTAGGGTTTATAAACTTAATCTGTTTTATCGTTCCAACTATAATCAACAATATTGAAATTATAATACCTATTGGAAGCATGGCAAACCCCAACCAATTAATTATTTCCATTTACCGCAGTCCTAAAAACATCTCATATAAAATACTACGTAAAATTACCCAGCAACGCTGTATTATGTAGTACTTTATATTTCGCTTATTCACTCGTTCCTGGTTGTAATAAAAAAATATACATTCCTAGAAGTAGAAATTCGTAGATATCTTCATTAATAAGTCTACTTAAACTAGTAACAACAATAAACACAGGATAAATCCAAAATGGAAATCCTATATCATAAGCTCGTCTCATTCCGGTCATAAAAAAGAAAGTAAAACCATATATACAAAAGGAATATCCGAGAATAATATACATAATACCTTCAGCAATGGTTTTAGAATCCATTGCTTGCGGACCATATTTTACTGAAAGAAATCCAATGCCGAGTGCAAATATATTCCCAAAAAAGAACAGTAAACGTCCTAATGGAACCTCCGGATCCAAATATTTAATATGTCTTATTTTCCCATAAATTAATAAAAATATAGATATTATTATACCTATAGGAATTGTATTGAACCCAATCCATTTTATTATTTCCATTTCTTATACTCCAAATACCATTTTCATCAGAATAATACTCAGAAGAAGAGATAAATTAACCCAAAATATACCGGTATCACTAAGGTTGAAATATAGTGTTAACAGATAACCACCACAAACAGCTATTAAACTTAATATAGCAAGTGTAATTTCATAATTTTCTAAACGACTGTTTTCTTTATATCTCTTATATAAAACATACGCCACATATATAATCCAAAACCATGGAAAAAATTCAGGTTTCACATGCTTCTCCTCTACAACGAATTCTAAGTTATTTATCTTTTCCAGGATATGCTATTAATAAAACAATCCCTAATAAGAAAATAGGAGAAAGGTTGTCGTAATAATTAGCTATACTACCGCCAATAATTAAATAGATAGGATATACCCAGGACGTAAAAAGTTCTATGTCACTCAGTCTATTCATGCCAGCAAGAAATAGTTTTAAAGTTCCAGTTAAAGCAAATACAATGATAACAAAATAATATATTAGAGATACATTATTCTCAGCTATATTTACACGATAAGAAATAAATATAGCAAAATATATTAAGAGTATAGCAATCCCCGTATCACGAAGATATTCCTTTCCATTTATTTTCTTTTTATGGTCAATATATTTTATATTTTTCCTTGATCCCCAAAATATAAGTACTAAAGATAAAACATTTACCGACCACCATATTATATGGGTTACTGATATAGAACTATCAAAACTGTACATCTTTATCATCCTTTGATTGAGAGCTATCTTTTTTATTTAAGTTAACTTGTAGATACCGAAACACTAAAGTGATTACCGATGCAAACCATAGGACTGCAAAATTGTAGATATTATAACCATTAGCAATCCACCATTCTGCTTTATAGTAGTAATCTAAAAAAGCAGAAATCATTAATATAATGGGCACTAAATAAAATATAAACTTATTTTTTATAGAGGGTTTACCTGATATTAAAATTATTGCTATTACATAACTACCAATAAAAATTATTAAGTCTCTCATTTAACTTTCCTATATATATCTAAAAAGTTCTTCAATACTCGTCCCGTTAGTCCCCATATGGTGTATTGTTCATAGGGGTAGAAATAGACGGAGTAGTTTTGTCTAATTTTCCAATCAATATTGTATCCCTCTAACAAATGGAAAGGAAAATCACGTAACGGCCTCGTAGCTATGTCTAAGTGCCCCACAGTTGGTTCCATTTCTAATAGATATTGTAATGGAACGGTAAAGACCTCTCCTACTTCGTCGGTATTTGGTTGTAAATCACTTGTATGTAATCGCACGGCTACAGCATAAAGTTTGACACCTATAGCAGATACTAAGCAGTCTAAATTACCAAGTAATTCTATTTTGTCTAAATCTATACCCAGTTCTTCAGAGCACTCACGCATCGCAGCATGAGCACCGCTTTTATCATTAGGCTCACAGTGTCCACCAGGAAAGCTTATTTCCCCTGGTTGACGGCGCAGCTTATTACTTCGCACAGTAAAGTC
>NZ_CAKPTN010000054.1 GCF_934190855.1 uncultured Veillonella sp.
GTTATATTCCGTCTAACCCACATCGACTCCAACACAGCGGTACTCATCGGTGTCGGTTCCTCCATTTGTGGTGGCTCCGCTATTGCTGCAGCAGCACCAGTTATTAAAGCGGAAGATCAAGACATTGCTCAAGCAATCTCTGTAGTGTTCTTCTTTAACGTTGTAGCAGCCTTTGTATTCCCCCAATTTGGCGATGCTATTGGGCTTTCCAACATGGGCTTTGGCTTATTTGCTGGTACCGCTGTAAATGATACATCCTCCGTAACTGCAACTGCTGCTGTTTGGGATAGTATGAAAGGCACTGGTACGCAAGTACTAGAATATGCAACTATCGTTAAACTAACACGTACGCTCGCTATTATTCCGATCTGCTTAGGTCTTGCAAGCTACCAAGTATATAAAGCAAAACAAAATGCTGCTCAAAATGATGGCACAAGCGTAAGCGTTGCTAAAATCTTCCCTAAGTTCGTTCTATACTTTGTGATTTGCTCTCTTATCACAACAGCGTTGTCTTATGCTAATGTAGATATTCAGTTCTTGAGCATCTTCAAAACGATTTCTAAATATTTCATTACCATGGCCATGGTGGCAATCGGTCTTAATACTAATATCGTGAAATTGTTAAAATCCGGTGGTTCTGCCCTTGCTTTAGGTGCTACTTGCTGGATTTCAATCACCGCTGTAAGCCTTGTAGCCCAACATATGATTGGTTTATGGTAAGAAATATACATCCGCTGTATAATGTGCTATAATTGTATATAGTTAGAATAGTAATAACCCCTCCAGTGATGGAGGGGTTTCGTGCTACTATTCACCTTATTAGTACTTTATCATACCATAGTCAGGAGGGTTAATATGTACTTCTTACAAGGACTTCTTGTGGGCCTCGCTACGTTTGCCCCTGTTGGCATGCAAAACCTATTTATTATTAATACGGCTTTAGTTCAGCCAGTACGTCGTATTATATTGACGCTAGTCATCCTAGCACTCTTCGATATGAGCCTTAGTGCTGCCGCCTTTTACGGTATCGGTGCCGTATTAGAAATGTGGCCGATCATGAAGCTCATCGTTATTCTATTCGGTAGCTTACTTATCATATATATGGGTTCCAATATATTTAGAACGGAGCCCGACATGCGCAATCTAAATACACATATTCCCATCCGCAAACTCATCATGTCTGCTATTGCCGTGTCTTGGGGTAATCCTCAAGCCGTTCTCGATGCAACTATGCTACTTGGTGCGTTCCAAGCAAACATTCCTAAAGAAGAAATTTATTATTTCTTCGGTGGTTTCCTTGCAATGACGCCGATTTGGTTTGGTTCCCTAGCTACAGTTATGCATCTATTAGCTAAGAAAATTAAAATCAGCCATATGGTATGGATCAACCGCTTCTGTGGTACAGTCCTTACTATTTATGGTATTAAATTATTCATCGATGGCGTTACGATGTTACTTGAATTTTTCTAATATAAAAGCCGTTAGCATATGCTAACGGCTTTCTTGTTTTGTTTTAGAACTCATCTTTTAATTCGTATTTAGAATTCATCTAATACTTGTATAAACATATCCTTAAAGGCCTCTACATAGGTATTATTCTGATTCCTTTGAGATACGAAATAATAATAACGTTTTATAGTCTTACCGTGGTTTGTAAGGACCTTTCGCTCGATTCCTGGCAGCGCATCTGTTAGATATTTAAAGCGATCTAATAGTAGTAAACCTTGTTGTCCAGCCACTAAATAACGAGCCTCTTCTAACGTTCGGGCATACGCAAAGGCACCACTATAGCCCATTGCCTTTCGATAATGGTCTTCTTCTGCCAACGTATATTTACCGCGACACACTAAAATCAGGGGCAAATCATCAATAGTCTTGAGCTCCACACTACCTGCATCCGTATAACCTTGCGGCACCTCGATAATAGTTGTAGCTTTATCAATCAACTGGCTTTCATAATCATCAGATAACACTTGCCATTGATCATTAAAGACTACATCTACACGGCGATCTTGTAACATGCCATATAATTCTTCATGACTGCCGCTATACATGCGAATATCTAGATTCTTATAGCGCTTTGCCATGCGAATTACAGTCTGTTGCATCGCAATACCACTATAGCGATTCAAATAGCCAATGCGCAAACTCACTCGTGCATCAGTACCAATACGAGTCGTTTCTACCTTAATATCATGAAATCGTTCAAGTAACTTTTTACCAGATCGATATAAATATTGCCCTGCCGGTGTTAGGTGAAAGCTACGTTTCTCCCGTACCATCAATTCCACACCAAGACTAGTTTCAAGCGCTTTAATTTGTTGTGAAATTGCAGACTGGGACACATACTGTTCAGTTGCCGCTTGAGTAAAACTATTATTATCTACTACACACACAAAATACTCTAACTGTTTTAATAGCATAACTATACACTCTCATCTCTCAATATCATACGGACCACCACCGTACAACCACAACACAAACCAACCCCTCTCATCGGCTTCTGTTACTTATATTACTAATTATATTTAATTGTATGTAATTGTGAAAGCCCCTAAATTGCGATGCTTTGCTTTCACTAAGAATCGCTTAATTGCGACGCTTTGCTTTCACTAAGAATCAGTTAATTGCGATGCGTTACTTTCACTAGGAATCACTAATTTACGATAAATAAATAGTGCCGCTATAAAGAATATAGCTGCCGTAGTCCAGAAGACAGCACCATAACCAAAAGTACGAGCAATCATACCACTTATAACAGGGCCCAACACATTGCCCATCATAGCTACACTCGATACGGCACCGAACACAATGCCTCGCCGCTCAACAGGAACCGCCTTAGATATGAGCGTATTGGCAATCGGTGTAACAAAACCCATGAAAAACCCGGCAATGGCACGGAATATGCCAAGCCCCCATATACTAGGCATTATATATTGAAGTATAAACAGCGTTCCCACAGCCCACGTAGCAGTAAATACTATACGAGGCATAGTCACACACCTGGTCACCTTACTAATTGAAATAGATGCTAGCGCACTAAACAACCCAGCACCGAAGATAATAATACCAACGATAGTGGCGACAAACTCGTCAGACATATGCATGTAATGCTTAATATATAACGGTAAAATTGGACCAATACCAGTAATACCAAAATTACATAAGAATAATAGTGCCACCAAGAGGCGTACTTGAGGTATAACTAAAAAGGATTTGATTAAAGAAATCTGGGATTCATTAGCATCTACCTTATGTTTAAACTGTAAGTTAGGCATTAATAAATAAATTCCCAACATACAAATCCCAGTCAAGACAGCAAACACAAAGAATGGTGCACGATACCCTAATAGATCCGCTGCTAAACCACCCATGAGTGGGCCAAAGACGAGTCCCATAACCATAGAGGCTTGATATAAGCCCATCGCCCAAGGCACCTTATCCTCAGGTGTTACAAGGATAATAATAGATAATCCTATCGGTACATAACCACCCACAACACCTTGTAAAATCCTTAGAATAAATAACTGTGATGGTGTTTGTGTAAATGCACAGGCACCAACTGTAACCATTAGAGTAAACAGGATGAACATCATTACCTTACGAGGTCCTAGCTGGTTTGCCTTACGCGTCCAATACGGTGCACTCAGCGCCACCATACAAGGCGTCACTCCAGATACAAGCCCAGCCCACATGGCGGCCTCCCCTGGATCATGAATACCTAGCTCAGCTAAAAACAACGGAAGGAACGATAATACACCGATAATAGTTATGCCCCCACCAACCTGTATAGTGCAGATTAGATATATGATTCGTTTCCAAGAAGAATCCATAATGACCTTCTTTCCTATTTTAGATTACCTAAAAAGGCAATATATACATATTAATGATATCTAAAAATAAACTAAAACCAAAGAAATGTTTATAGTACTGATTTCACTCTAATCCTCTAAATAATAAACAGCATATACTTACATAAATTCATAGAATATATACTCATAATCTTATTGTATCGCAAACAACAAAAAAAGACCATCTCTTCCATAGATAAAGGGTAGAGATGGTCTTTTTACGTCTATGACTGTGCAACTTTTATAAGAATAAAAAGTACATATACATCATTTATTTTTGTTTGAACATCCAATAGATGTAATAAATAACAAGTGCATAGGTCACTACGTCAAATACAGGTAGGAATGGCACCATTTTAGATAAACGGCCAAAGCCATGCACGTGAATATTTGCCGCAATGATAGCAATAAGATTCAATCGATGAATCCAGATTGCTTTTTTACGGGACACGGACTTTGCCATGTTGCCAACCCAAGGGGATAGATATAATACGGCAAAGATGAAAGCAATAAACATAGCTACCAGGGAGATATAGCCGCCCCAGAAACCTAAGAAGGACTTTAGAGCTTTCAAGAAATATACATACCAATGGGCACATACGAGGATAACACTGACAATCCCAACAATGCGATGAATATCAAACATCTCTTTAGGATTATATCGTGTAATAAACCATTTTGGCTTTGTCGCAATGTATGTCAATACAAGCCATGCAACATACGGCACAAGACCTAAATGAACCTTCCAGTTACCAAATGGTCTACCACCTGTTACATACCCATATTCAACCATCCCCATAAATATTAAAGATAAAACTGCAATCCAAATTAAAATATGATATTTACTTTTAAACTTCTTTTTTACCACTTCTGCCATAATAAACCTCACTATTTCTAATACAAACTATTAGTATATATCTAGTCGGTCTAATGTAGCATGCTAACAATTTCAATCCACATAGCATTCTACTTAGAACTAATTACATATTAACGTTCAGACTAATCATAAAGTTTAAAATTAGAATTTGAAGTTAAGATCTGCACGGTAGTAATCATTTACGCGGTTGCCTTCTTGTGTTTTAGCATGGAAGCCATAGTATGCATTAATACCAATGTTTTTCTCTGGTGCATAGGATGCGCCTAATTGCCATGCTTTATACCCTTCATATCGTGTTTTCTTTAATAAATCGTTAGATTCATATTTTTGCGTTTTAAATACAGGTGCATTTTTAGCTTGGTCAAAGTAATCTAAACGAATAGCCCAGGAGTTCTTCTTGTTAATTTTATAGTCGCCCCATTTAACGCCTACGTTCCAAACATCGGAATCACTCAAACCAGATGCTTTTACCCACTCGCCATCAATACCGAATTTACCAACATTATATTTAGCATTAAAGCCATATACATTATCAAATTCGTTATTTGTCTTGCCGTTGCCCATACGTACATTTGTTGTACCTACACGAGCAAACATACCACCAAAGCCAAAGCGATCGTTAACAGCTACATTGGCATTAATAAGACCTACATCACCATTATCAGCTTTACTAGTCTTAGCTAAACGGCCTGCTGTCATGTAACCATAAGCACCGTTTAATGTAACTTTATTGCCTAGCTTAGCTGTAGCACCTACCCCATCAAAGTTAGAGCTATAAATCAAGCCACCACCAAATTTTTGAGTGTAACGACCTGCATCTACTACGAGGTTTTTACCAAATTTATGCTCTACATAAACAAGATCCCAATTAGGTTCTACCGCTTTAGCACTATCACCTAACTCAATGGCACCTGTCGTAATACGAGCTTTAACGGATGTATTTTTATTAACCTTTGCATCAATACCTAAACGAACACGAGCAGTAATTTTATCTTCGTAATCATAGCCATCGATACCCTCTTTGCCGATGTAGTTGATACGAGCATCACCAGTAACCTTTACATTACCTACGCGATCTTCTAATTTAGCTACGCGCACACCAAGATTATTCAATTCATTAGCAAACTCTTCTGCTAAACGATTTAATAAAGCTTGTTGTTCTGCATTAGCACGATCTTGATTAGCCATACCTTTGGCAATCATTTGAGCCATTTCGTAACGAGTAATGTTATTTTGACCTTTGAAAGTGCCATCAGGATAACCATTGATAATACCAGCTGTAGCCAATTGATCTACCGCTTGGTAAGCCCAACTATCGGACGGAACATCGGAAAATGGGTTAACAGCAAAAGCCGTAGCCACACCCATCATGGCTGCTACTGCAAAAGCACTAGTCATTTTACGTTTAATCATAATAAACCTCACACACGAATAATAACAAGAAATAAAATGAGTAGATAATGAATACATGACTCTAATTATCATTATCATATTTAACATAGAAATAATAACAACTTTCATTAATGGAGTAAAGAGAAAATGTATATCAATCTCACAATTATATATGCCTTTAACTAATACTATGCCCTATTTAATTCCCTAAAAAATAAAAATATAACAAAAAACCCTTCTGTGTAATACAGAAGGGTTTTGTATGTATCTTATCAGCTCTTTATATATCTTATTATTTCTTTTTAAACATCAAGTAAATGCAGTAAAGAACAAGACCGTATGTGATGATATCAAAGACTTGTAAGAATGGTACCATTTTAGAAATACGATTAAAACCATGAATATGGATATCTGCAGCAACTAATGCTACAAGATTTAAACGGTGTAACCAAATACCAACATTACGACCAGATGCAGTAACTTTTCTAAGTTTTGGCGTTAAGAACGCAAGACCAGAAATCGTACCAATACCAAAGGAAGTAAGGGCTACATAGCCCCCCCACCAGCCAAGAACGGATTTGGCGGCTTTACCGAAATAGAGATATAAATGGAACGCAATAACAGCTACAGATGCAATACCTAATGCACGGTGAATCTTGAACATTTCACCTAAGTTATAACGGCTTGTAAACCATTTAGGGCGAGTCGCTAAATAGGTCATAACAATCCATACACACCAAGGCACAAGACCTGTATAGACTTTATAGTTACCGAAAGCACGACCACCTACTATGTAGCCCCACTCCAATAAACCGATCATAATTAAGGAGAATACTGCAATCCATATAAAGACATGGTAAATACTCTTATACTGTTTCGTTTCCACTTGATTCATTGTAACCTCTCTAACATAATTCCTAAAACATCGAATTTACTTAATATATTTTATCATTTAAATCGAAATTTGTTGATTACTTTTATTAGATAGGTAGTATCTATTATAAGAATAATTCTAAGTTAAACCACATTTTATAATAATTCTAATCTTAATACAGCCAAAAATATGCCCTCTACAGAGAATAACAAGAAATACAACACAAAATAGATAAATAAAAAGCCCCTTGCAGTGGTTAGCATAGGCTTTCACCAATACAAAGGGCTAATGATTAATTTGTCATATTATAAAGGGCATACAAATTAATTATGGTCCGAATTAATTATCGACCAAGTTATTTTTCATCTCGTTTACGATAAACGATAAACGGACGTGTTAAGTAGTTGAGTGGAGCACTCAAGCAGTGTACCAAACGGCTGAATGGGAAGATGATAGCCACTGCCATCCACGCAAACATGTGGAATTTAAACATAAATGGTACACCTTCCATCAAGGATGGATCCGGCATAAACGCTAATAGGCTACGGAACCAAGGGCCAATGGATACGCGGTAATCAAAGAAACCAGATGCATTAAGCAATGTACCAGCCATACCACTGAAAATAGCTAATGTTAAGAACAAATATAACCATTTATCAAGGCGAGATGTGTTAACTTTCATAGCAGGCACAGTAAAACGGCGTTTCATCAAGAGCAAGAATCCTACGATAAAGATGAGACCCGCTACAGCCCCCATGTATAACGCACCTTGATGGTACATATGGTCATTAATACCAATAGCAGCAGTCCAAGTTTTAGGGATTAATACACCTACTACGTGACCACCGATAACGCATAGCAAACCAAAGTGGAACAATGGATTGGCAATACGCAATTGTTTTTTCTCTAAAAATTGACTCGATTTTGTAGTCCAGTTTCTTTCAAAATAAAAGAAACGAACCAAGGTACCTACGATTAAGAAGGTGAATGCGATGTAAGGCAAAGCGCCCCAAAGGAATAGATTCATCGTGCACCGTCCTCCAATCCATTTGCAACAGACAAGATAATATCAAACAAGAATGCATAAGGCAGTTTAGCCTCAATGAAGCGTTCTCTAATGTATTCCAATTTTGGCTTACAATAGTCGTAAATTTCTTTAGATTTATCTTCATCGATAACGGCACATAGCTCAAGAAGCGCTGGAATATAATCAGGCATTTCTTTTGGCAAATCATAGTCGTTTTCGAGGAAGAAAGCTTTAAATTTTACGAGTTCTTCCGCTTGTTCCCCTGTACCTTGTAACTCATAAGTCGATAAATACATTGTTGTATTTTGACTGAAATCAAAGGTACGAACATATTGGTCTTCGAATTCTTTTTTATCGGATTCCTCTACATAGTCGAAGAATTCTAATAAACCTTGGCGAAGTTGAGGATGCCCAACGGATTGGGCGTCCTCTCTCCATTCAGGTAACTCGTTATACCATTGTTCATCGGGATAGCGTAGAAGAAATGACGCAATAAGAGCGATTTTCTGAGCATCCTTCATTATTGACATCCCCCTGTTGGGCAAGCAAATCCGCGATTTTGTTGCATTTCTAGGCGACCTTCGCGAGATACTTTAACATCAGATGGGATAACAAAACGATCATTGTATTTGGACAATGCCAATAATTTGTACATAGCATACATTTGATCTTCTGTTAAATCCACATTGTGATCGATAGGACCGTCACCTGTTTCACGACGGCGCATATATTCACGCATGTCGAGAACACGTTGCAATGTACGAGCTAAAATTTCTGTATTACCTGCTGTGAACAAATTAGCAAGGTATTGTACAGGCACGCGCATTTCATGTGCATCTGGTAAGTATACATCAGATGTTACACGTTGCAAGATTGGGCTGAGTGGTGGTACATACCATACCATTGGTAATGTACGGTACTCAGGGTGCAATGGCAATGCCACGCCCCATTCTTTTACAAGTTTATATACAGGAGATTTTTGAGCAGCTTTAATCCATGCTTCGGAGATACCTTCTGCACGAGCTGCTTTAATAACCTCAGGATCATGAGGATCTAAGATCAACTCAACTGTATTTTCGTAAATATCTTGTTCATTTTTTGTAGCTGCCATTTCTTCTACTTTGTCCATGTCGTAGAACACAACGCCTACGTAGCGCATACGACCTACACATGTTTCAGCACAAATTTGAGGCAACCCATTTTCCAAGCGTGGGTAACAGAATACGCATTTTTCAGCTTTATTAGTTTCCCAGTTATAGAAGATTTTTTTGTATGGGCAAGATGGAACACAATGTCTCCAACCACGGCATACATCTTGAGATACGAGAACTACACCATCTTCATCGCGTTTATAGATCGCACCAGATGGACATGCAGCTACGCACGCAGGGTTCAAGCAGTGGTTACAAAGACGTGGTAAGTAGCGCATGAATACTTCTTCGTAATCAAATACGATATCTTGCCCCATCTTAGTCAAGTTCACGTCTGCACGAGCATGTTGTCCACCAGCCAAGTCATCATCCCAGTTAGGGCCCCAAGTAACTTCCATTTTTTGTTTCGTTACAAGGGAACGAGGACGAGCCACTGGTTGGTTATTTTTACGACCGCCATGAATCAATGTTTCATAGTCGTATGTCCAAGGCTCGAAATAATCCTTCAATTCTGGTTGTTCAGGATGGAAGAATAATTTCATCAAACGATTTGTTTTAGAACCTGTTGAAAGAGCTAAATTGCCAGAGCTATCTAGCGTCCAGCCGCCCTTCCATTTTTCTTGGTCTTCCCAATTTCGTGGATAACCTACACCTGGGCGAGTTTCCACGTTATTAAAGTACATATATTCCGCGCCTTCGCGGTTCGTCCATGTATTTTTACAAGTGATAGAGCATGTATGACAGCCTAAGCACTTATCCAAATTTAGGACCATGGATACTTGAGCTTTAATCTTCAAGCCAATCCACCTCCTTCAATTTACGAGCCACAATTGTCATATCACGTTGGTTACCAGTTGGGCCATAGTAGTTAAAGCCATAGCTCAATTGACCGTAACCGCCGATCATGTGTGTCGGTTTCATGTGAATATGAGTTGGTGCATTATGTGTACCACCGCGACGATCTTTCTTAACTTGCGTGCCAGGAACGTTGATGTGACGATCTTGGGAATGGTGCATGTAAGAAATACCACGAGGAATACGAGGGGATACTACTGCACGAGCTGCTACAACACCGTTTTTGTTGAAAGCTTCTACCCAGTCATTATCTGTAACGCCGATTTCTGCTGCATCGTCTTCGTTGAGCCAAATTGTTTGACCACCACGGAACAATGTCAACATTTGTTGGCTATCGAAATACATACTATGTGTAGACC
>NZ_CAKPTN010000055.1 GCF_934190855.1 uncultured Veillonella sp.
ATACATGAGTATCTACCGCAATGGCTGGTGTACCAAACAGTACTGACACAACCACATTTGCCGTCTTACGCCCTACGCCTGGTCATACAACGAGTTGATCAAACTCACGAGGTACCTCCCCATGGTATTGTTCAACTAAAATCTGACAAGTAGCAATTAAGTTTTTCGCCTTCGATTTATAAAGACCACAATCCTTAATAAGCGCTTCTAACTTAGTGACACCAATTGCTAACATCTTTGCCGGATGATTTAACTCAGGGAATAATCGTTTAGTGACGATATTTACCCGTTCATCCGTACATTGAGCGGACAAGACAACGGCTACTAATAATTCAAATTCATTTGTATACTCAAGGGCAGGTTTTGCATCAAAATAATGCTCTTGTAATAATTTTAACTGCTCTGCCTTTATTGCTTTTGTTACACGCATACAGCTCTCCTTTCTCACTTGTGAAAGTACAGACGCGTACAACTTATATCTTACCATACGTATTCATTTAGTTCTATGTTATAATAAATCATGTTATTCTAATATAGAATACAGGAGGTCAATATGAGTAATATTAACGATACATTAAATCGTATAAACGAACTGGCAGCAAAGAAAAAATCTGGTCAAGAATTAACACCAGAGGAGTTAGCAGAAAAAAAAGAACTTTATGAAATCTACTTAGGCTTTATTCGAGGTCAAATCACAGATACTTTAGATCGCGTTGAATTCGTAGATCCTGAAACTGGTGAACGAACAGCTCCTAAACGAGCTCTAGAAAATTTGGCTAAAGAAGCTGACCAAGATATTAAAGAGCATAAAGATATTCACTAAAACTCAAAAAAGCCCTTTGATACATGTATCAAAGGGCTTTTAACATAAGCAAAACTTATCTATTATAGTTTGCCAAGACGTTTCATTACATTATAGATTTTTGTAGCTAAACCAGTCATTTGGAATTTAGGAATACCGCAAGCAGCTACACGAATACCGTTAGCTAAAGCGATAACATAAACATGTTCTTTCTTTAATTCTTCACAGATAGCATTGGCAGAATCTGTAGGAATTGTAATGAAGAAACCACCACGGTAAGGCAACATAGGAAGGCCTACTTCTGCTGCTTCTTGTTTAAAGATGTCAGCACGATCGCGAATCATTTGGTAATTGCTATTACGCTCATCTTCATAAGCTTTAAATTTAACAGGATCTGCCACAATATTTGCCATGGTACGCATTGCAGGACGACAAATATTAGACCATGTTGCACGGCTAGTGTTTTTGTTAATTTCTAAGAATTCATCAGCGATTTCTTCGTCATCAGAAATACCAATCATAGCACCTACACGTTGACCGTACATAGTGAAGCCTTTAGACAAGCTATAGCAAACACATGTAAGGATAGCTTTTGGCAAGTGCCCAAATTTACTAAAGAATGCGCGTACTTCCTCTCTATCGCCAGAGAAGTCAAGGTACGCCACATCAATACCAATGATGACATTATTACGACCAATCGCAACGAGTTCTTTCAAGAAATTAAGGATGGAGTCCCAATCTTTGTCTTCAATAGAGTAACCAGTTGGGTTATTACCAGGTGTATTAAACAAGATGACTACATTTGTTTGTCTTGCAGCCAATTCGTTTACACGATTTTTAAATGCTTCATGATTAAAGTTATTTTGCTCATCAAATAAAGAGTACGTCACAAGTGTACGACCAATGTCGCTGCAAATTACTTTATAAGCACCCCAGTACCAGTCAGCAGTTAATACTTCATCACCAGGCTCAGTATAGTTATAAATTAAGTGATGGATGCCACCAGTACCACCAGCTGTAGCAATGCTACGGATGTGACCTTCAGGACGAGAATTACCAAAACATTCTTTCTCAGCAGCTGCTAGAAACTCTGGAATACCTGCAATTGGAGCATAACCAATATGTTCAGTGTCAGAAAGACCCAAATATTCTTCTTTAACGGTTTTAAGGAAAACTAATTTGCCATCTTCATCGTGAATAGCGCCTAAAGTACCATTTACAACGTTCTCGCGACCATTTTCTTTAGCATCAGCTAAAGCTTGTCCAGCAGTAACGAAGATCACGTCTTTTAATTTTTTCCCTTTTGCATGCTTTGCAGCTACACTTGTCATAACTTACACCATCCTATCTAAAATGAATATTACACATTTATAATACCTAAACTTATTTAATTATACAATGTGTATTCAGAAAATATATTGTATACATAAGAAATTTTACTAATCACATTCAATTTAATCATTAATTTAGCTTTGTATAGAATATATTAAATATCCTATATAAAGCTTTCATAATTAATAATATACAAAAAATAGTAAATTTATAACAAAAAAGGACCACTCATAAGAGTGGTCCCCCAGTTCCTTAGAAGGAGTAGCCTACACCAGCGTGTAAGCCTTTTGCAGTTTTATCGTTGCTATCTACACTATATTTATCATAGCCATAGTATAGATTTAAATCGATATCAGGGCGTACTTCGTATTGAGCACCTACTTGGTAAGTTTGCTTAATATCGTTACCCCAACCAGCTTTAGCAAAGCCGTTTACTTTGTCTGTCAAAGGTACATGACCGATAACACCAGCTTGGAAGCCTAGTTCAGTGTCATTTGTACGAATTGCAGTACCTGCACCATAAACGTTTACGTTTGGATGCACTTTGTAAACTAATGCTAATTGATGATCTTTGATATCACCATTTTTTGCATTTACTTTATCATAAGAATATTGTACTGCAGTTTTATCGGAAAGATCGTGTTGCAAAGAAACACCGAAACCATCGTTGCTATTACCGCCACCTTTGGATACATGTTGTTTAAATGCATAATCAGCTTGTACCTTAGTGGAACCATCGCTAATTTTTGTTACAGGTGCTGCTGCAAATGCGCTACCTGCTACAACTGTTGCTGCTAGAGTTAATAATACTAATTTCTTCATTTGTACCTCCTATACACATACCCACTGGTATGTCTTACTAAGTTACTATTTACAGATGTTATAGTTATACACTCTATAAATTAGCGTTTCATGAATACAGGGATATCAGGGATACCGCTGTTAGAATTTGTAGTGGATGCTGGACGAGATGTAGTCGTTGTTTTACCGAATTCTGGCACACTTTTTGCACTAGAATTGAAGCCAGTTGCAACAACTGTAATTTGTACTTTATCGCCCAAGCTTTCATCGATAACAGAACCGAAGATGATATTTGCATCAGGATCTGCTGCATCAGAAATAATTTCAGCTGCTTCATTAACTTCAAAGATACTCAAATCAGAGCTACCAGAGATGTTAAGCAAGATGCCTTTAGCACCATCGATGGAAGTTTCCAACAATGGGCTATTAATAGCCATTTTTGCAGCGTCTGCAGCGCGGTTTTCACCTTCGCCAACACCAATACCCATCAAAGCTTCGCCTTGTTCTGTCATGATAGTTTTAACGTCAGCAAAGTCAAGGTTGATCAAACCAGGGATTTGAATCAAGTCAGAAATACCTTTGATACCTTGGCGAAGAACATCATCGGCTTTACTGAATGCATCAGTAATAGTACATTTTTTATCAACAACTTGTAATAATTTGTCATTAGGGATAACGATAATTGTATCAACTTTTTGAGTCAAGAACTCAATACCTTTTTCTGCTGCAGCACGACGGCGTTTACCTTCGAATGCGAAAGGTTTAGTTACTACGCCTACAGTTAACGCGCCAACTTCTTTAGCACATTCTGCAACGATTGGAGCAGCACCAGTACCAGTACCACCACCCATACCTGCAGTTACGAATACCATGTCAGCACCTTCAAGAGCTTTGATGATTTCTTCGCGGCTTTCTTGAGCAGCCTCTTCACCAACTTGTGGATTAGCACCTGCGCCAAGACCTTTAGTTACTTTTTCACCAATTTGAATTGTTACATCTGCTTTAGACAATTCAAGCACTTGGTTTTCTGTATTAACTGCTATGAATTGAACACCTTTAATTTGGTTATCTACCATGCGATTAACAGCGTTGTTACCACCGCCACCAACACCGATAACTTTAATATTTGCAAAATCAGACATTGAACTTCCTCCTCTTATCGTTATTTATCGTATCAATATACGTCCCAATGTATCGATTTATATACTGACTATTTATAACAATTACATTTATTTTACACTAAAATTTGAAAACTTTCCACTATATAGAATGTGATTTATTAGAACCGCTTAGTCATAATAATCTTGCGTATAGCACCTACATTAATAAATACTCGCAACCCAAACCCAATGAGAGCTACATAGTATAGATTAATACCAATTAGGTCTCCTACATATACAAGAATAACAGCTAAAACTACATTTGAAAAGAACCCAATCACAAAATTGCTAAGATCAAAGATTCGTTCTAAGGCAGCCCGACTACCGCCAAATACTGCATCTAATGCAGCTAGAACCGCTACAGATGTATAGTTCGCATAACCGATAGGAATATGAAATGGTGCTATCCAACCTAATGTAGCCCCTACAATGAGACCAGCTATGGCAAAGATATAAATATTCATTCTTTACCTCCTAACTCATTAGGCTTCATATGTTCTTCCCGAAATGTTCCTGTGAAAGCTGGAATAGCCACCTCATTCTCTTCCTTGATGGTTACCTTAATTCCCCAATGTTTAAGGGAATCTACTACTCCACCACGCATAGTAAGCGCAGAGTTTAGCGTTTTAGGATCACCGATAGCTTTTACAATAAAGGGTGCCCCAAAAACTTTTCCATTCACAGTAATAGTAGGACCAGAACAACGTATTTCTGATGTTCCTATCAACCGTTGATCATTGATAGCTATCGCCTCAGCCCCACCAGCGCGCAACTCATTGACGATACGTAAAATATCTTCATCATGAATTACAAATAAGTTAGGATTTTCACCACTCTGAATGGGTTTCAAACTATCTTCAATCAATACGCTAACGCCAGAACCTTTAACATTGGTTAAAGCAGCTCTCATCATGAGCTGATCATCAGACTTGCCATCACCAGTAGCACCGGACTGTTTAAGCGTTTCTATTTGTTTTAATAATGCATCCCGCTCACTTTGGGCTTCACGTAGTTGAACGGCTAAATCACCAGCCCGCTGCAAACGAATGTTTTCTTCTATATTATCTTGTGTCATCTTATATTGAGTTACAACCATGAACCCTAATATACAGCTGACTAAGGCTATTGCCCACCGTTCGTGTCTCACGACAATCATCTACCTTTTATCTTCAACATGACCTTGTTTATCTTGTTTTGTATCATCTTTCTTAGTAGATGAAGTTTCCGTAGTCGGTGCCCCATTTTGATGTTTCTTTCCTTCAGGAATTACATCAGTCTTAATGTACGGTGATGAAACATTAACATCTATATACTGTACATTACCATGGGTTTTCTTAATATCTTGTAACATCGACTGTGTTAGCTCAGCCTTTTTAGGTAAGTCTTTACCATCACCTAAACGAATCTGTACACCAGATACGGTATAAGCCATAATTGCATCGGGATCACCAATATTGACCTCTGCAATATTCTTGAACGTACTTTCATCAAGAGAATTCAAATACTCAAGAGCTGCTAGAATTGGCTTATCTACTACCGTATCGCCTAATAAAATATTTCCAGCTTTAACACCAGAAATCATTGGTACAGATGTATCTTGTATGGCTGGTTCTGATGCGATAACTTGACCTTTACTATCAATAGTTAAGTATCCGAACTGAGCGGGTACTACAGCAACGGCCTTGCGTTCTACAATGTGAACCTCCATAGTCAGTGGCAATTGATAACGTATATGAGCCTCTTCAACCCGTAAATCCTTTGCCAATCTAGATTTCAATTTTTCTGTACTAATTTGCAAAATGTTCACAGGTTCATGTATATCACCTGCTACCATCACATCTTGTACAGTTACCTTATCCGATCCCGTGATTTTTAAGGATCCAAAAGGAATAGGTAGTGTAAACAACCCCACCAACACGAGAGTAACTGCACCACCGATTTTTAACACTCGTTTTCTAAATACAGCCCGTTCATCACGAACAGGTGTAGAAGACTGCATCTCCCCAGAGCTGGATGGATGGTTTTGCTTATCATCCATAGATAACTCCTTATGTTCTATTTAGCCTTTAAAATTTCCCTATACTAGCTGTTAATAGAATTTTTTCACATAATGTTGGGAAATCGATTCCCATTTCATTAGCTGCCTTTGGCACTAAAGACGTTGCCGTCATACCAGGAACAGTATTGTACTCAAGAACATACATTTTATCTGCATGATCTGTCATAATATCTACACGAATAACCCCACTGCCTTGTACTTCGCGATATACAAGTTCCCCAATGCGTTGCATTTCAGCAGTCATTACGTCACTAATAGGTGCTGGTACAAGATACTCTGTAGCACCTACAGTATATTTGCTCTTGTAGTCATATTCGCCAGAATGTGGACGAATTTCAATAACTGACAATGCTTTACCATCCAAAACAGCCACCGTAAATTCGCGGCCATCAAGGAATTGTTCTACTACGATGATAGGATCATATTTAAGAGCCTCTGTTACAGCTGCTTCTAATTGTGATTCTTCTCGAACGATAGTAACGCCTATACTAGAGCCTTGCGTAGCAGACTTAACAACTACAGGAATGGTAAATTCTTTACGAATATGATCGATAATTGCTTCTGCAGATTCAAGATTACCGTTATAGGATTCAGATCTTGCAGTTGGGATATTAGCCCCTTTAAATACGTCTTTACTTACTTTTTTATTCATTCCGACAGCATGCGCCATGATACCAGAGCCAGTATATGGAATTTCTGCCATTTCTAAAAGACCTTGTAAAGCACCGTCTTCACCATAACGACCATGAATGGCATTAAATACGACTTCACCGCCTAAGGAATCGATATCTTGCAATACTGTGCGAGGATTAAGTTCTAATGTTTGAGCCTTGTACCCTTTACTCACAAGTGCTTCTGCAATAGCCGCACCAGTGCGTCGAGATACTTCAGCCTCTTCGGAAGGACCACCCATCAATACGATTATTTGTTTATCTTTCATTGTAAGCCTTCCTCCAATATCGCTAATAATTTTGGGCCATATTGATTAATAGAACCAGCCCCCATTGTAATAACTAAATCATTTGGTCTTACTACTTTTGCCAATACCTCAGGTAAATCATCAACAGATGGTACATAATTTACGTCTTGACCAGTCGCCTCTTTGATGGCATTTGGAATCGTATTTCCATCAATACCAGGAATTGGATCTTCACCAGAGCTATAAATATCTGTCATGTACACTTCGTCAGCGCTTGTGAAAGCAGTAGCAAACTCATCTTTCAACAAGCTTGTACGAGAGAATCGATGTGGTTGGAATACACAGATGACACGATGTTTCTCAAGTTCTTTTGCGGCTTTCAAAGTAGCTTTGATTTCTGTCGGATGATGAGCATAATCATCTACAACCCATACACCAGCTACATGACCTTTAGTTTCAAAACGGCGTTTTGCGCCGATAAATTTGCCTAAGCCTTTAGTAATAACACGTGTTTCTACACCACAACAATCATGAGCCACAATAAAGGCTGCTAAAGAGTTCAATACATTGTGGTCACCAGGTACACGCAAACGAACGCGCTCAATGTTAACACCTTTATGATATACATCGTATACCAATGTAGAATCTACATAGTGAATATTTTTAGCTACATAATCATTACTATCATCTAAGCCATAAGTAATAAAGTTGCGTTTTACGCGACTCATGACATAGCGAATACTTTCATTATCACCACATACGATAGCCTTGCCATTTTCTGTTAATGTTTCTACGAACTCACAGAACGCATTAAGCAAATTCTCCATCGTTTTGTAGTGATCCATATGATCATCTTCAATATTAGTAATAACGATAGTATGTGGACGTAATTTCAAGAAAGACCCATCACTTTCGTCCGCTTCAACTACGGAGAAGTGGCCTTTACCAAGACAGCTACTGCCTTTAAGGTAATCTACTTCACCACCGATGATTACCGTAGGGTCTGCATCAGCCTCTACTAGAATTTGGCCAATCATAGATGTAGTAGATGTCTTACCGTGTGCACCGGCTACTGCGATGCCATCCGTTACGTCTAACACAGCTTTTACAATATCAGAGCGATGTAAAATAGTAATTCCTTGTTCTTTCGCGGCAACGATTTCTGGATTATCCTCACGAATCGCTGTAGAACGAACTACTGCATCTACACCATTTACATATTCTTTATTATGACCGATATGAACCGCAGCACCCATTTCTCTAAACTTAGAAATAACGGCAGATTCAGCTACGTCCGAACCAGATACGTCATAACCTTTTTGAATTAAAATATTCGCTATAGCACGCATGCCAGATCCACCAATACCAATGAGGTGAATCTTGTGAATACCGTCTAACATAAAAGCTCTCCTTGTTACTTTGCAATAGATAATGCAAGTTTTGCAATATCATGAGCTGCATTTGGTTTGCCCAACTGCAATGCTCGTTCTCCCATTTGTGCCAACAAATCACGGTTGGCCATAAACATCTCAATTTCCCCGATTAAGTCGTGAGCACTCAACATTTTATCAACAATCATGTGAGCTGCCCCTTCTTGTACAAAGATACGCGCATTATACGTCTGATGATCTTCCGCTGCATATGGATACGGAATCAAGACAGATGGAATGCCACGAACTGCCAATTCAGCAAGGCCTATAGCACCAGACCTAAACACAGCTAAATCAGCTGCTGCCAAAGCCTTAGGCATATCATGTAAATACGGCAAAATTAAAGATGATTCACCCAAGCCTTCCCCATCGGTAATGCCCAATTGAGATAATACAGATTCATACTCTCCATCGCCTGTAATATGGATTAATTTAATCCCTTCCTTACCTTGGAAATGTTTATGTACATCAATCATGGCATTATTGATGGTTCGCGCCCCCCGAGAACCACCTGCTATGAGGACTGTAAAAGTATCATCACTTAGGTTGAAATACTTTCGTCCCGCTGTTCTAGAGTCAACTAATACCTCAGGACGAACTGGATTACCAGTATACACTACGCGTTTTGCTTTTGAAAAAGATGCTTCTGCATCCTTATAGCCCATAGCTACCACATTAACAAAACGGCTCAAAATTTTATTAGTAATGCCTGCAATGACATTCTGCTCTTGAATTAAGGTTGGAATATTATGTAATGCAGCGGCCATAAGGATAGGCCCACATACATAACCACCAGTACCAATTACCACATCAGGTCTAAACTTGCAAATGATAGCATTAGCTTTAATGATGCCTAACGCAGTTTTACCTAATGTAACTAATGTGCCCAACGATAATTGACGTTGCAACCCTTGTACGGGAATCGTAGTGAACTCAATACCCTCTTTAGGAACTAATGTAGCCTCTAAGCCTTGCTTTGTTCCTACATATAATACCTTTGCATCAGGGTGTTGTTTCATGATTTCCTTATATATAGTTATTGCTGGATATATATGTCCACCAGTGCCACCACCAGAAATAATGATTCTTTTCATTAATGGTGTCCCCCTTCTTGCAACATCTGAACACAAGCTTTAAAGTCGTCACCGCGTTCTTCAAAGCAACTGTACCAGTCAAAGCTCGCACAAGCTGGAGATAGTAATACAATATCACCAGACTCAGCTAATTTATAACCTTGTTCTACAGCTTCTTTCATAGACGAAGCACGGTAAATAGGCTCTACACCAGCCTCTTTTGCAGCCTCTTCAAATCGATCTGCTGCTTCACCCATGAAAATAACAGCTTTTGTATTTTCTTTTACAAGCTCCATAAACTCTTCTAAAGGAGTCATTTTGTCATGACCACCAGCCAATAGAATTACTGGTTTACCAAAAGATTCCAAAGCTTTAACTACAGAATCAACATTGGTCGCCTTAGAGTCATTATAGAATGTAATGCCATCAATGGTTTTAACTCGTTCTAAACGATGTTCTACACCGTGAAATTCGCTAATAATGCGATGGATTTCCTCTACAGGTACGCCTAACGCATACGTTAAAGCAATAACCGTTAAGATATTTTCAATGTTATGACTGCCTGGAATATGGATATCTTCATCGCCAATAACAGATGTTTTTACGCCATTTTTTACTACATAACACTGACCATTAGCATAATATGCACCATTCTCAACAGATTGCTTTTGGCTAATTTGTAAAATTTGACTAGATGCACGATGCTCCATATCGGCTACTACAGAATCATCAATGTTGAGAAC
>NZ_CAKPTN010000056.1 GCF_934190855.1 uncultured Veillonella sp.
GTAGATGGTCAACCAGTATTGGGTGATTTTGATAAGTACTCTGGTGCTGCAGACGAAGTACAACGGCTCGGTACGGAAAACGTTGAACGCATAGAAGTTATTCAAGGTGCTGCTAGTGCTAAATACGGTTCTGATGCAGTAGGTGGTGTAGTTAACATCATCACTAAAAAGGCACAAAAGAAACCATCCTTGCAATTAAATGCTGAAGGCATGCGCCGTAAGAGCGATGGCGATGCGTTTCCATTCCAAAATTTCTTCATTCGTGCCGACTCCGGTCAAATGGGGAAATTAAAGGTCGGGTTATCTGGTAGCAAACGAGATCTCATGCCTGTATTGGCATCCGTTAGCCGCCGTGAAACGGGTATGGCTTTTGACTATGCAAAGCATAACTTTAAGCCCAATGTACTTCGTTACTACGGTGATGCGGCCGATATCGGTCTCGTAGCAACTTACGAGGCAAATGATAAAAATAAATTTGAAATGCGCCTCAACCGATATACAGAAGACCTTGTGCGCGATGTGAAACACTCCGACTCTGACTTAGAGCCTCAACAACATTTCAAACGTACTGCGGACCGTAATACGGCAAACTTACAATGGTCCTCTCGAGCAGGTAAAAGTGACTGGACTGTTGAAACTAACTACTCCCGCATTAAAGAAAATGACGTAGCCCTCATTAGTTATACAGGTCGCTCCGCCTATGAAGGCTCCAATGAGTTGCGTTATATTGATAACATCGATCATCGTCAATTGGATATTCGAGCTAATGCGAATACACAGCTCAACAAAAATCATTTGCTTAGCTACGGTGTAAGCTATGCTCGTGAAGAAGGCTCTGGTAGCCGATTGAAGAGCTCCCCTAATACAAGAACCATGTACATTGATCCATGGGAGTACGATAAGAGCTTGCTAGTTGATAAACTTGACCGTCTTGTACGTCGTAAAGGCGATAATAGCATCAAGGTTTACTCTCATATCCACGACTATAAATTCATTAATTCCGGTGGCGGTATGCCGCAATGGGATATGGATTATGAATACTATGGTGCAGAAACAGATGCTCAAAAACCAGGTATTACATACGATGACTATATAAACTATGGTTTGTCTGAAAGTAGATTAAGTGATTGGTCTAGTACATCTCCTAATAATCAACCTGTAACAGATGAGTTTAAAGCTCGTTATAAGGCTTTAGAAGACCGTTTAAAAGCTGAAAATCCTGTATTATCTGCAACACGTGCCAATATTGTAGGGGATTACTTTAAATACGGCGAGTCCAATGACCCAGAAATGCGTAAAAAGGCACCTAAATTAAATGGTAAAGCCTTCTTAGAAGAGTACCGTAATCGAGACCAACGATTAACAACAGGTAGTGGTACAATTCGCAAGCTAAATGCTTATGTTTCTGATACATGGCAAGTGAATAAGAATATGACCTTGTCTCCAATTCTTCGCTTTGATAACAGCAGCTTGTTTGGTTCTAATTTATCCGCGTCCTTAGGGATGACCTATAACGTAAATGGCAATACACATCGTAGATTTAAAGCCAATGTAGGTACTGGTTATACTGAGCCTGGTATGGGCGAATTGTGGTATAACTGGGAAATGTATGCTTCCAACCCTGTAGGGATTGGGGTAGCAAAACTCGGTTGGTACTGGGCTGGTAACCCTAATTTGAAACCTGAAAAATCTGTCAACTTTGACATGAGCTTGGAAGGGGAAAATAAAAATACCTATGCACGGGTAGGTGTATTCCACAACCGCATCAAGAACTATATGTCCGTATACTTCACAGGGGACTTCATGGACTTTGCGCCATATCTTAAAGGTGATGCGAAGTACCAACGAGCACCAGATATGATTTACAGCTTTAAAAATATTGGTAAAGCGGAAATCACCGGTGTACAAGCAGAGGTACAACAAAAATTCGGCAAATATTGGTCTGGTAAGTTAGGTTATACATACTTACATGCTATCAACAAGAGCGATCCAAGTATGCCTCGACAATTGCTTGATAAACCAATGCACAAAGTTGATATCGGTATTACTTATGACAATCCTAAATCCGGTTGGAATGGTTCTATTTGGGGTGATTACTATATCAATATGCTTGATAGCAATACCCTTAACAATGGTGGTAACTACTGGCCAGATATCTTGTCTGGTGATGCAGGCGTTTATAATAAGCAAACCTACGAAAAGAAAACATTCGGCATTTGGAACGTAATGGTTCAAAAACGATTCAATAAAAATGCCATGATGTACTTTGGTATTAACAATATCTTTAACCATCGCGATGATGACCGTGCTACCCAAGAACGTGTGTATCGTGTGGGTGTCAACCTTAAATTTGGTGGTGGAGATGGTACCAAAACGACGGCTATCGGCAAGACCAAAGATGGTGCAAAGGCTGGCGTAGCAGGTGCCAATGTAGCGGGTGCTAATGGTGAAGTTGGTAGTGTTGAATCTGGCGTACAAAACGTAGCTGATGTAGTTCGCTTAACTGACTTTATTCGTTCTGATTTTGATACCACTAAAGAACGTGGTGTTACATTAGTTGGCGACTACAGAGCGCGCTGGATGGCACATGATGGTTCCAATAGACCTCAATCTCCATTTAGATCCAACTCTGCTATCGGTTCTGCTAAAGCGAATATGTACGATGCTAATCGTCATAGCTTTGAACAACGCTTGCGCCTAGGCTTCGATGCACGCCTTAATGAGTTTACAAATCTCAAGGTTATCGGTAGCGCAACTGGTATGAGTGGTGTTGATACAAGCTGGACTAGATCCGATTCTAAAGGCTTTAACCATCAACGACTTGATACAGTGGATCTCACAAGACGGGTTAAGAAATGGGACGTATCAGTAGGTCGCTTAACAGAACCTATGGGTGCTAGTGGCTACTGGTTTGGTCAATCCTATGATGGTGTGCGTGCCGTTTGGAATGGTCACGACTCTCAAGTTCGCATCGGTGTTGGTACTTTCAAACATAGTACTGGTATTACTGATTCTGCCTATACTCATGCAGTACATGAAGTTATCTACAGACCACCAACAGCAGCTGAATTGATTGGTATTAACCGCGATGAGTTCCCATACGATATTACTAGTGCTACAAAAACAGGTTCTGATGGTGAGAAAAAATCTGCTGAAGATGCAGCTGCACCAGATAGCCCTAATGGCATTTATGATTCTACTTATAAAGGTAAGACAGATAGCATTTACTTCTATCAACAGCTAAAAGGTCTGCAAGATGAATATGAAGCATATAAAGCTACATTGAATCTAAGTTGGAGCAATCCGAACCGGGATCAAGAAATTGAAAAAGCCAATGCTAAGTTGGTAGAAACACAACAAAAACAAGCGCAAGTTATGAGCCGCTTACAAGATATTCTTACAAAGGCATACCCTACAGATATGGCTGAGAAGAAATTCTCTCTCGATATTCCATCTGGTGGTTATGCAATGTATGAAATCACTAATAAGCATACAGGAGAGAAACTTTATAAGACAGGGGACATTATGTATAATGTGAACTCCTCCTTATACCCTGAATACTTAAAAGAAAAAGCGAAAGGTCTTATCGTATCTACTGATAATAAAGATGCGTTAGTAAATCCTAAGGCTTATGTTGAAAAACATGGTGACGAGATCAATCAATCCGTAGCAGAAATAGCTAAATATAATGCTACAGATAACTGGAGTAATTATAACAATAGTGAACTTGATGTTGTTTGGGTTAAACAGCCAGATGGCACTTTCAAACAATCTTATGATTACTACGGACAACCATCTAGTGATTATGAGTTCACTGGTTATTTAGGTGCTAAAACATATAAATACGATAGTGGTAGCTATGTATTTAGCGATTTTGATGCTAAAGATGCGATTTACAAAAAGAACTTTACAATGGCCTCCAATGACTGGGGCGAAGGTAGTTCTTACTATGGTTGGGGCATGCCAAATGCATTGTTCAACTATATGTATAATCTTGAAAAAGTTGTACATGATGCAGAATCTGAAAATAAATTACCTCGTGAAGCGATTGGTAAGATTATTGGCAACTTGATTCAAACAGAAGGTGTAGTTCTTGAAAAAGACAATGTACCTGCTATTGATAAAGCAGCCTTTGTTCAATACAAGAAACAAATAGGCTCTCGTCTTGGTTTACAAGCATGGTATTTACGCTCCTTTGGCGGTAAAACGCATACATACCTCAATGCGAATGGCAACGGTAATGATGAACATAGCTTCTCCAATGTAGCTCATATATTTGGTATCGGCGCTAAATATCAACTAGGCGCTAATGCAGCTGTTACCGTAGACTACGGTCAAAACCGTTCCAACTTAGGTCGTTACTTAAATGGTAACACTGTATACCAACACGAACGTGGCACAGCAGACTTTGCGCTTAATGGTCATCAAATGGGTGGTACACCACACTTCTGGATGGCTCGTCTCGACATTGGCCGCGCTGACCTAGATATTCCAAAATCTTGGAATGCGTTCATCGATTATAAACACTTTGAACATGGCTCCTTCTTCGGTGGCAATGGCACTGGTGCAGTACCGGATCGTTATCTTGACGGTATTCGGAGCTTTACATTTGGTGCAGGCTATGTACCACGCAAGGATTTACTCCTTGAAGCATTCTATACATTCGATGCGAAGGGTACTAATAAACGAGATACTTTATATGGTAGTGAAAGCTTTAAGTTAGGCGATTATACAAGAATTCAAGGGACCTACAGGTTCTAATGTTCAGTCTGTAAACAGACAGAAAGGTTACTAATATGGAAAACTTAAATTATGTCATTCACTTGTTTCATAGCGGCGGGTATGTAATGTATCCATTATTACTCTTGTCTTTCATGGTTATCGCTATCGCTGCAGAACGCGCTTTCTACTATCGTAAATATGCGGGTAAAACTTTCGTTGTTACTCATGCAGTTAATGAACTAGCAAAATTACAAAATTGGGCAGAAATTGATAAAGTAATCAAAGAAAACCCATCTATTGCAAGCCGCATTGCAGAAGCAGGTTTGAATAATGCTTCTAGCGAAGAAGCTATGAAAACAGCTTTCGCGGATCAAATGGGGGTTGATGCAGTAGGCTTCCGTAAATATATGGACTACCTAAGTGCTACCGTTACAATCTCTCCATTATTGGGCCTATTAGGTACAGTAACAGGTATGATCGGTTCTTTCAGTATCCTCGACTCTGGCGCTGGTGCATCCGCCATTACTGGTGGTGTCGGTGAGGCCCTCATCGCTACAGCATCTGGTTTGTGTGTAGCTATCATGGCATTCGTTGTATATACAATCTTTAGCCATCGTTTGGACTCTATCATTAACCAAATTGAAAATATGTGCGTCAGCATTGTTAGTGCTAAACGAGAAGGGTGGAAATAATTATGAACTTGCAAAGCTTTCGTATGAAAACTAAGCCGGAATTCATGATTATCCCAATGATTGATATCATCTTCTTCTTGTTGGTATTCTTCATGATGAACAGCTTACAAACCATTGCTCAAAAAGCATTATCTGTACAACTACCACAAGCTACTAGTGCTTCTGCACCAGCTCAATTGCCTGTTGTATTTACATTGGATGCGGAAGGGCATATTACAATTGATAACAATCCAATGAGCATTGATCAAGCAGAAGCTATGATTAAACAACGTATTCAAGAAAATCCTAACGCTAGTGTTATCTTACAAGCTGACAAACGCGCTGCTCATGGTCAAGTTGTAGCGATTATGGACATGCTAAAACAATCTGGAGTTAAACGCTTGGCTATTGCAGCTGAACAGAAAGGATAACTATGGGACTAGGCATATCATGGAAAAAAGCAGCCATTATATCTGCCGTAGTTCATCTAGTTGCTCTATTTATTGCAGTCATCTTTTTCGTAGTGGTTCCAGCCATCCAAGAAATGGAAACCTATGAAATCGATCTCACACAAAGTGTTCTCGATGATGGCGGCAGTGGTCATGCCGGCGGTGGGGGCGGTAATAGGTCAGACCTATTCCCGAAACCACTATCGGCCGATGAAGTAGCGGCAAGAACAAAGGCTGTTGTAGCAAATATAGATCCATCTCCTGCAACAGATATTCCTGATGCAGTAGATGTAGCCAAAAAAGGTGGCGAACATAAAGGTAATACCTCGGGGGATAATTCCGTAGGTGGTACAGGCAATGGCACTGGTGGCGGCTCTGGTGGCGGTAACGGTACAGGTGTTGGCACTGGTAATGGCGATGGTCAAGGTCAGGGGAATGGTAACGGTGACGGCACTGGTAAAGGTGATGGTCATGGTACGGTGAAAGCTGCCTTTGATACGGCTGGCTTTTACGCAGCTGTAAATAGCCAAAAACAAATTCCTTATGCAGCGATAAAGCGTAAAATGAATGTAGATATTACCATTTTGGTATCGGCTCGTTTGGATACGGAAGGTAACTTGATTAGCGTTTCACCATTAAGTGGCGGTGATGAAATCTTTGTAGAGGCTGCTCTTGATGCAGTACGCCGCGCCACACCATATCCAAATCATACAGGTGATATACAACCAGTAGAGGTTCCTGTACACTTTGTTGTACAAGCCGATGGTGAAGATGAAGAAGAATAGACTTATGTAAGTAATAAACTTATCTTAGAATTAAAGGAGATAATTATGAAATCCATTATTTTATACTCTTCCCTAACGGGAAATACAAAAAGCGTAGCGGAAGCAATGGCTTCCGTAATGCCTGAAGGCACACCATGCGTGCCAGTTAAGGAGGCACCTGAGAATTTAGCAGATTATGACACAGTATTTGTAGGTTTCTGGGTAGACCGGGGCACAGCGAATAAAGAGGCTGCTAAATTGATTGAAACCTTAACAAATCCTAATATCGTATTCTTTGCTACGCTAGGTATGTATGCAGATTCTGATCATGCTCGTGAAAGTATCGAAAAAGCATCTGAACTTTTACAAAACAAAGAATCCCTTGTAGATGGCTTCGTATGCCAAGGTAAAATCGATCCTAAAGTGATCGAAATGATGTATAAAATGTTCCCACCTGGATCTGCTCATGGTCAAAGCCCTGAACGCGATGCATTACATAAAGCGGCTGAAACACATCCAGATGAACAAGACTTTGCAAATGCAAAAGAATTTACAAAATCTGTGCTTGCAAAGTTGCAAGCCTAAACTGAAAGGGGATTGGAGTATGAGTTTAGCAAGTTTCTTTGAATCCATTCCGGAGAAACAACGCAATCTACAACTAGGTTTAGAATGCGATAATCCAATGAGTGGGGCCTTCCCTCACAAACGGGTTGTTCATGCAGGTCTTAATGGCACGCTTGTTTCTCCAAAGGAAACACAAGCCGTTTGGGATAATTTAATGAATGGCGCACCTAAAAAGGGTGAAATGCAATGTGCCTATATTCACATTCCGTTTTGTAAGACTAAATGTACATATTGTGGCTTCTTCCAAAATGGTACGAGTCAAAATGTAGAAGATCAATATATCGATGGTCTTATTAGTGAATTACAGCTCGCTAGTGAGCGCCCTAGATTAAAAGATGGTTTGATTCATGCTGTGTTTATTGGCGGTGGCACGCCAACATCGTTATCACCAGTAAACTCTGAAAGATTGTTGAAAGCCATTAAAGAGTATTTGCCACTAGCTAACGATTATGAGTTGACCTTAGAAGGCCGTATTCACGATTTGATTCCTGAAAATCTTGATGTGTGGATGGCAAATGGTGTAAACCGCATGTCCATTGGCGTACAATCTTTCAATACAGAAGTGCGTCAAATGGTGGGTCGTTTAGATACGAAAGAAACCGTATTAGAACGGTTAGCAGCTTTAAAAGCCTATGGTCAATGCTCTGTTGTTATCGACTTGATTTATGGTTTGCCAGGACAAACGATGGAGGTTTGGGAACAAGACTTAGCCGATTTAGTTAGTTCTGGTGTAGATGGTGCAGACCTCTATCAATTGAATGTATTTGATGGTAGCGATCTTAATAAAGATATTGCAAGTGGTAAGGTTCCTGCCGCAGCTACAACTGCTATGCAAGGGGATATGTTCGAATTCGGCCGCCAATACTTAGATGCGCGTTCCTATCGTCGATTAAGTGCGGCTCACTGGAGTGCGAACAACCGTGAACGTAGCTTGTATAACATCTTAGCTAAAGCAGGTGTACCGATGTTCCCGTTCGGCAGTGGTGCTGGCGGTAACGTCGATGGGTACGGCATGATGTTACATCGTGCATTAAAACCATACGAAGATATGGTTAGTCGCGGTGAAAAGCCATTTATGGCGCTCATGAAGCAAAGCGATTTACAACCTATCGTAAATCAAGTGGTAAGCCAACTGGAACAAGGTTTCCTCAATATTAAGAGCTTAACTACATTGGATTCAAAATTAGATGAATTAGAATGGCTTTATAAATTATGGGAAGAACGTGGTCTTGTCGCTTATAATGGTTTGCTTTATAAATTGACTGCAGCCGGTGAATTCTGGACTGTAAACCTTACACAAAGTACATTAGAAGCTGTAGAGTATATCATGACTGGTAAAAACTCCTTTGCTATGGAGGCAGTAGCTGCTCAAGATACGAAAACAACGTCTAAAGATAATCCTAATCAAGAGGTACGCGGTATTGGACAAGGTAAAGCTAATATTTCAGTACCTACCGATGAAGATTCAGAAGCACAACGCAAGGAAGCCCTCATTGCAAAAGCAAAAGCGGAAATCGCAAAAAGCGGTGCTTCTGGTGAGTCAGCGGAGAGAATGGTACAAGCTATGTACAATTTGAGTGCTGACGAAATTGAATACATGATGGAACGTATGATGTCTTAACCTGTTATATTACACCTTAAATCTAACAACCTTTCTCACACACTACATATACTAAGCAAGACAAAATACGTGACATACATACTCTTGTAGTACAAAGTAACCCCAGACCGTGGTCTGGGGTTTACTTTTTACAAAGCGAAAGGTATTCTGTAGATATAAGATTTGAAGGTTGTTAAGACATATAAGAGTAGATGTTAGGAGCTAAGTATGAGTGCATTTCCTCAAAAACATATAGATATTGTTGGCATCGGTGCTAGTACATTAGATCGATTTATCGTCGTCGATCATTATCCTACAGGCCGTGAGGTGCAACAAGTCATATCGTCTACTACAGATGGTGGTGGGCCAGTGGCTACAGCACTAGCGGTGGCAGGAAAATATGGTGCCCGTACTGCTATGATTGATAGTATTGGCGATGATATGGTAGGTCGTCATATATTAGATGATTTTAAAAAATACAATGTTAATACAGAGGCTATTCAAGTTGAAAGCGGTGCTAACAGTGGAGTGGCAACAATCCTCGTAAAACAGAGTACTGGTGAGCGTGCTGTATTTTTTGAACGGTCTACTGCAACTGAGCCTAAGTTTTTAGATACCCATCAGCAGCTGATAGGATCTGCCTATATTCTACATATCAATGGTCGACATCGCCAACTCATGCGATCTGCTATTGAGGTAGCCAAAGAGGTAGGCACTATCATTTCTTTAGATGGTGGTGCTCAGCGTTATGATGAAGACATGAAGCCTATTACAGAAGATAGTCATATCGTTATCGTAGCTCGTGATTATGCTGAAAAATATACGGGCACAACTAATCTAGAAGATGCTTGTCGTATCATTCATGAACGAGGTGCATGTATTGCTGGAGTTACCGATGGTGCTAATGGCAGTTATTTTGTATGGCCTGATGGAACATCTTATCGCTGTAAACCATTCCCTCAAGATACAGTGGTGGATACTACGGGTGCAGGGGATAGTTTCCATGGTGCTTTTTTAGCACGATTGGTTACGTGCATCCGTAAAACTATGGATACGGCACAAACGAATATGAATGGCCAAGAAGTATTAATGCATTGTGCTCATATAGATTTAGAGCATGCGGCTATCTTTGCTTCTGCTGTGGCCTCATTAAATACACAAGGTATTGGCGGGCGCAGTCCTTTGCCAAGCTTAGAACAAGTACATAAATTAATAGGATTGGAGTAATGTTGTATGTGGCATGATATTTCACACTCTCATGTACAACGATACATGCAGCAAAATCCCTATCGTTTATTGGCACTTAGCTTTCTAGCGGTGATGACATTAGGTACGCTATTACTTATGTTGCCTATAGCAAGTATGCCAGGACAGAGTACAACCCTTGTGGATGCAGCTTTCACGGCCGTATCTTGCGTATCTGTGACTGGGTTAGCAACGGTCGATACCTATTACCATTGGTCTCTAT
>NZ_CAKPTN010000057.1 GCF_934190855.1 uncultured Veillonella sp.
ACATAAACCTTCTCATTATTTCTTTGGCTATCCTTAATAAAAGAAAAAGCATTATTTGCAAATGAAATATTATTTTCTCCAGGTTTATTATTTCTATAGGCTACGGATACATGATCAATATCAGTTTGTGATGCATACCTATTGTAAGCTTCATTAATACGATATGCATAAAGCCTATATATCCAAGAATCGATATGCGCTGCATAAAAAATATGTCGTTTTTTCTCAGTACTGACTCTTCCCTTACCCTGTTCTTTTACCCATTTAGGCTTAGGCATTTCAAAATGAATTAATGGATAAAATCCATGTGTCTTCACACGCAATGAATCTAATATATACGCTTTAACATTCTGGTAACTGATCCATAAGTCAAAATGACTATACTTACGACTAATATTAGAAACTTTCTCTTCCCATTCAGAAAACTCCATATTAAAGCCCCCAATTGCAAAACCCGTAAACAGGCTTTAGTGGAATAGCAAATTTACGGGTTAACATTTTTACACTATGCTTTTTTTATCGAGCAGGCGTCCACTAATAATTTAACAATTATTGTGTATGTTATACTAAGGAGTACACTAAAGATGAATCTTCAATGCGAACTAAGTATTACAATACTAGTTATCATTACTCGTGTAATACTTGAAGCCGTAGCTTCTTGTTTACCAAACAAGTATAGTGGAAGAAATAACTTCTGCCACTTGACAACAATTATGCTCCATTAAGGCAAATCCTTAATGTAATTTTATTATATGCTATGTCAACGTTGATAGCAATACTATTAGGTTTCATTTATTAATTAACCCTATAAATCAATAATCAAGAAATTTTAAACATCCATATTGTATATTAAAGCTATTTATGTTTTAATGAAGGCAAATACTATTCGATTATAAAAACAATAAATATCTATCCTTTATTAGAGAAATTCACTATATTTACACTACATAATAGGTCTTTACTACCATGCTTATATAAATTTTAAAACACATCATGGTAACTTTTTTTATTACGTAAAGGAGTATAGATGTATGAGTAAGGAGAAATTAGAGTTTGTAGAACCCGTTGATACAAACACAGATAATGAGTACTCGAGAGAGCCTGTGCCGTTAGGGGCGAGGAAGTCTTGTTTTTCTCTCACCATTGTTTGGACCGGATTCGTTTTCCTTGTTACTAGTATGATGGCTGGTGGCGGGTTAGCTGCGGGGCTGACTTTCAATGAGTTACTATTAGCCATGATTCTAGGCAATATTTTCTTATGTATCATTGCTGGGCTAGTGAGCGTTATTGCTTATAAAACAGGCCTTACCTTTGCCCTTTTGACTCGATACAGTTTTGGTCAGGAAGGATCTAGAATTGCATCCCTCTTCGTTCCTATCGTTAACCTAGGTTGGTACACCATTCAAGCGGCTTTATATGGACATTTTATTGCTCAAGTATTCAACCTTTCCTACACAGGCGAAGTCATTGCCATGATGCTCAGTGCAGTTATCATGGGTATCTTTGCAGTTCTTGGCATCAAATCTCTTGCTGTATTTGGCTACATTGCGATTCCGTCTATCGTATTCCTTTCACTAGGTACAGCGGCTCGTTCCGTTCAAACAATCGGTGGTTGGCAAGAATTATTTAACTATGTGCCATTGCAACCTATCGATTTACTGTCAGGTATTACTATCGTTATCGGTACGTGGATTTTATCTACTGCTACCTGTATCGCCGATATTATGCGCTATGGTAAAAGCAAGAAAGATGTTATTACAGCCAGCACAATCGGTCTATTAGGTGGTAACACATTGATGATCAGCTGCGGCGCTATCGCAGGCATAGCTATGAATGATGGTGACCTTATCAACGTACTCTTAAGCTTTGGCCTCGTATTCCCAAGCTTATTATTGTTGACGACAAATATCTTTACCACAAATGGTGCAAACCTCTATTCCACATCATTGAACCTAGCAAACTCTTTCAAACTAAATAGAAATATGATGCTAGCCGTGCTCATCGCTATCTCTGCATTAGCAACAATGACACAACCATATAAAATCGACTCCCTCTTTGTATTCTTAAGTACACTAGGCATTATCGTTCCACCACTATGCGGTATTATCTTAGCGGACTTTTACCTAGTTCATCGTGGAAAATACATCGATTACCACAAAGCGACTTTCAAAAAATGGAATCTAGTTCCATGGATCACTTGGGCCATCGCATTAGTGTGCGTGAAATTCATTCCATTCGGCCTTCCATCCTTGAACGGAATTGTAAGCGGTGCCCTACTGTACGCACTCATTACGTATATTGTGAAACCTAATGTTGTTAGTGAAAGCAAAGGGTGATTATCATGGCAATTCATAAACTATCTGCTATACTAGGCACAATTATTATGGGCATCGGCTCCTTTATTACCTGTCTAGCCACCAATGAAAGTACCATTACCCTTGGTAATGGTATGCTCGTGGTAAGTATTATCATGATGGGATTTGGGTACTCGAAATGGCAACCTTGATTTAATAAATCTATATAACACAAAAGGAGACTGTTTTAACACAGTCTCCTCTTTTTATGCCTCTATCCTCACTTTATTATCTATTTTTTATAATATTTGATCTCTACCTCAAAGTGTGATCTAATATTTATAAGGAAAGTATTTAATGTATATGGGAGGTAGTAATATGGGGATTATTAACTCAAATCTAACAAAACTAGGTTCTTTCTTAGGGAATGAAAAATTGTATATTCCAGAATATCAGCGGGGGTATTCTTGGGAGGAAACGCAACTAGATGACTTTTGGCTAGACTTGGAACAAATTTACGAAGAAAATACACATGATGAACACTTTCTTGGACAGGTTGTTATTCACAAAAATAAGGAAGATGGTAAACGCTATATTATTGATGGCCAGCAACGTATCTCAACTACAATTATCTTCCTAGATATCTTGCGAACAAAATTTAAAGAAATTGCCGAATCAACAAACAATAATGATGCAAATGACGACTCCGAGGATATTAATGCTAAATATATTGGCCGCATATCTGAAAGTAAACGAGAGCAATATTTATCTATAGGTGGTGTTGATAAAGAATTCTTCTTTGAATATATACAAAAACGTGGAGCCATTGATTATAGTGACAAAAAATTTGATAAAAAGAAACTTAAACCCTCTAACTATAATATCTTCTATGCAAGTAAATTCTTTAATGGAAAGGTAAATGAATTTCTTAAAGATAATGAGTCTAATCAATACAAAGTGCTAAATAAACTATATCAAGCCTTAATTAATCAATTTATTCTTATGACCGTTGAAACTGACGATATCAATGAAGCGTATATAATCTTTGAATCACTCAATGCTCGTGGTAAAGCACTAGAAACGGCAGACTTATTAAAGAATCATATCCTTCGCATGGCACAAAATGATTTACCTAGTGCTACTGAAACTTGGAATACTATTATTGATAATCTTGATAATATAGATCCGACAAAATTTATTCGTTACTATTGGAACAGTACAAAGCGCTTTGCCCGAGAAAAAGACTTATTTAAAGCACTACGTACAGATATAACATCACAATCTGATGTTAATACATTATTAGCAAATCTACGCTCTTTATCTAAAGTATGTGCAGCTATTCTACACCCTGATGATAACAAGGACTTTGATTTAACTGAGCTAAACGAACGTCTTATTGAGATGCAAAAACTAGATGCATCCTCATATATTCCTATTATCTTTGCTCTAAGACTACAAAACTACTCTGAAGAAGATATAAATGAGGTTTTAAAAGCGATAGAAACACTGGTAGTTCGTAACTTTGTAGTTTCAGGACTAGTTGCCAATAAATATGAGCTTGTATTTGCACAAATCGCTAGAAGTATTAGCGATAAAACTTGGCCTCCTAATAGTGAAGGCGAGTCCTCTAAAAAACCAACAAAAGATGATATTCTAAAAAAACTATATTCTCTTATGGTATCAGATGAAGAATTCATCAATAACTTCAGAATTTTCAACTCCAAGAAAAATGCAGTTATACGATATTTACTTCGTAAAATTAATAACTTTGATATTAACGAAACAAAGATTGTAGACGACTCAAACCGTGTTCATGTTGAACATATCCTTCCTAAAAAGATTAATGATGAATGGATTAACTTCAATGATGAAGACCACGAAACATACCTATGGCGTTTAGGTAATTTAACTCTGCTAGGCCAAGAATATAACAACAGAGCTAAGAATAAAGGCTTTGATAAAAAGAAAGAAATCTATAAGAAATCAGAAATCAAAATGACTCGTGATCTTGTCTCAATTGATGACTGGACTACATTCACAATCGTAAAACGGCAAGAAGACTTCGCTGAAATAGCACTAAAAATTTGGCCACGAAATTAATATTGCAACATATAATATTTGTCAAATAATTATAAAAGCAAAACAAAAAGGGTTGTAACAGAATATGGTTTTACCATATTCTTGCTACAACCCCTTTTTAATAGTAAAAGACTTTTAGGTGTATTAATAATCACCTAATTGTTTCTGTATTTTATTTTCTCCCTATATACCCTCCTTTTCTCTCCCCTCGTTCCTACTTTCACCCCCTAACGTGTTATCTTGTTAGGTCTCTCCAGGCGATAAATAGTTCGGCCACGACTTGTGGGTTTTGGCTGAGTTTGATGCGGGCTAGCATTTTGCGCACGTAGCTGCAGTGTTCTAGCATGGCTTCGTTCAGTTTGTGTTTGACGTGACGCAGGGATTGGTACACCAAGATCGGTGCAAAGTCCCCCACGTGAATATAGCTCGTATCGGGTTCCGGACCTTCCGTAACGATATATTCATAGGGTATAGCCACGTTAAAGAGGCCGTACACCACGTCTTTGCCGACAGGGCGCCGACATTTGATATGGGCAAAGGTTAGATGCGGACCATAGGTCTTAGGCGCTGTATAGCTACTGCGCCGACCGTCGCTGGTCATAATGTAATTGGGCCTTAGCCCTTCCTGTACCGCCAGCTCCCGTGTAATGGTGCGCATTGGCAGATGGACCAGTTCCTCACGGCCATCCACGAAATAGCACTTCGTACTATCGCCACCGCTAGGCTGATAGGTAGGAATAAAACAAACAATGTGGTTCTTTGGATTCGTATAGATCAAATCCAAATCCTCTCCCTTAGATAGCCGAGTGGCCATCAAATCTGTTAATTCATCATGTGTTATCATAGGAATTCTCTCCCCTCTAATTAGGAACATTCCCTTCAACAATACAATGAACACGTGTTCTGTGAAAGCAGATTCGCATGCTTTAATCTGCTGTTGCTTTAATTGTATATCACGTTGAATAATTTGTAAATATATACACAAAACTATAGAAATTTATGTATAATTAAAGACTTTATGATCTTGTAAAAGTTATATATACCTTGATGTGTCAATATTTTCTCATTTATATTGAGAATTGCATATTTTATGTATATCTATTAATCGAGATTAACAGAAATATACAGATTTTGGAATATAAATAAGACATTAAATTATATTAACACAAGTATCTCCGCAGTTTTCGTATGGCTCGTTCATGACGTCGCTGAATGGCTTGGCGGCTACAGTTCAGTTCTTCGCTAACCGATACCAAGCTTTGGCATTCTCCGTAGACACGGCGCAGTAGGTCACGTTGATCTGGCGACAGTCTACTTAAAGCCCATACGAGACGGGCTCGTAGCCGTTGTTCTTCATCAGAGGTCATAATCATGTCTGCTATATTCTCGCCAGATCCGAAGATATCCATGCCCACCGCTACGTCTCCATCGTCGGTGATGCGGTCTGGGATGTGAATCTCCCGATGATTACGCAATCGCTCGCGCTTCCAATACCGCATATAACCGTATCTAACACCAGCTTTCACAAAACCAGCGAAGGGTACGGGACCGTTCAAGTCAAAGCTGTAGATGGACTCTAAAAGAATGGCCCACAGATAGCTCTCTACGTCCTCGCGGAACTCGCGATTCCCCGTGCGATTCGTATAGTGCAAGATGAGCGGCCTATACCTGCGACAGAGCTCGATTTGAGCCGCATCATGGCGCAGCTCATCGACGGTCCACGGCTGGTACCCAACCGTCTGAATCCGCATATTTGGATTTTGACAAATCGACACGAGGCTCTTATCCGATAAGGATGTTAATACCTGATGCCCACAGATGAGCGTCTGTAATTTTAGCTCCTCTGGCACCTTGTACGCTGATTCCTTAGAAGATATTTCCTCAAATTGTGCCTTTTCAGATACTGATTTCTTAGATACCGTTTCATCAGATACTGATTTTCTAGAATCTAATACCTCAGATTGTAAGCTTGCAGTTTTTATACATGTTCTTTGTACTAAAGGTTCTTCGTTTTGGTATAACATAAATCCCCTTTCCTGCCATGGCATAGCGCTTAACTACACAATACAGCGGAACGGGGATTTTGACAAATCGGCAATTCCTTGGAATTCCTGTACATTTAATTGTATCAGTACCGTAATTTCTATCCATACTATGTCATAACTATACAATCAATACAGTAATTGCCGAAAATAGAAAATTACAAAAAATAACACCACATCCTAGGACGTGGTGTTATTTTAAAGAGGAAATATACTATCATTGGGTAATAGTATGTAAGCTGAAATTGTCTGTTTACAGCGCAATGCATGCGGCTTGCACAAAGTCTTTCAGTTGTGGTTTTACATGTGTGTGGTACACATCAGCGCCGTTACCGCGCACGATGTCACCCCAGTATTTATACACATAGCGGTACCAGAAATGGAACATGCTATTAGTAAAGTGGTAATCTGCGTATTTCGCAGGACCACGGCTATTGGCTTGAATGCGACCTACGAGCCCCATGGACATGAGATCGTTCAAACGGGATGTAAAGGTGCCGCTTTTAATTTGGCTTGCTTGTAAAAGCTCCACATAGTATGGTCTTTCAAGAGTAGCAAGGCCAGACAAGATAGCATTAGCACCTGTTATATTTTTCATATCTCGATGTAAGATATGCTGTGTTTCTTCAAATAGAGCGCCCGATACGGAGAAGAACAAATTAATGATATTCGTATCGATGCTTTCACCATTATCAAAATACTGCACGTACGCAGGCAAACCGCCTGTCACGGCGAATACAGTGCGCAAATCATCCTTTGCATAGTGAAGGCCCAAGGATTTCATGTCCACCAAGGAGAACGGTTTCACCTCGAAGTATTCGGACACGAACGGACCGATGAGGCTACGCTCACCGATGATGCGGCCATCGAGCTGTTCCAGGCCATTCGCCATCAAAATGATGTTCAAACGACTCGTATCTTTATAAGTATCTAATAAATCACGCAAGTGAATAGGGAATTGCGGCACAGCCTCCACCAAGGAAGGATAGTCATCAATCACCACGGTTTGCGGAGTTTTCACACTGCTTTCAAAAAGCCCTACAAAGGCTTGATGCAAGCTATCTACAGGCTCGAACTTGTCCTGATCATCAGTCGGAACAAAACGTGCCTCAAGAGCTCGATTCATGTCAGCCACGTGGACTGATTCATTGGCCATGCGCCCCGCCAAATATAACGCCTTATGACGGCGTACAAGCTGCGAAGCCACATAGGATTTACCACTGCGATGAGGGCCGTACACAACACACAAGCTCATCTTGCCCTCAGCGATACGGGACTGGATACTCTCTATAATCTCAGCACGTCCCACAAAATTCATATACTCTCACCTCCAACTGTCTATGGAGATTATTATATCATAAATTTAAATCATTTTTAAACTTATTTTCATATTATTAACATGACTTTTGATTATGTTAAATTTTTTACGCATTAAATACACTTATTTTATGGTTTAATTTTTACCCATACCATTGTGAAAGCACAGATATTTACTGCATTTATATAGGTGCATGGGTATGGAAGCAGTATACGGGGTCCAGTATATAATCTGTATTTTGTAATCAACAACTATAAAAAATGACGTGCCTACCGGAAGGTAAGACACGTCATTTGCATTTTACTCATATTTAATTATTGCTCAACTTGTATAGCTGATTTGTAATACTGAATTCTTATCACTGAATTCGTATTACTAAATGTTAAATGTTAACTATTTGTTGTTAAATTCTATTGTTGAATTTGTGTTTGCATTTTCATGGACAGAATACGCTTAACCGCTTCGTTAAGGCGTTCATTGGTAATCGTTCCATTTGCCACCGCTTGTGTTAACGCTCGATGAACTTCGTCGATGTGAACTGTGTCCGCATCAACGAGGATGAGATCACTGCCGGCCACAACGGAGGCTACTGCATAGTCCCCTATCTTTTGGTTTGCTTGCAGAGCACCTACATCGATGCGGTCCGTCATGACGATACCGTCATAGCCGAGGTCCTTGCGAAGCCAGTCTTGAATGACTGGTTTTGACGCACTCGCTAAGTGCTCATTATCGATAGCTGGGATTTGAATATGGCTCATAACGAGCATATAGGTATTGGCCGTCGTCTGTGCAATGAGTCGTTTAAAGACGGCTACATCGTTATTGTTGAGGTAGTTTTTCGCCTCATCAGCAGTATTAAAGGATGCATCGCCGAGGCTCACCGCTGGGAAGTAGTTATAACCAAACCACATGTGATTGATTTGGTAACGCTCCGCCATGGCTAGGTCCATATAACCGGCCCACGTCGGGTCAGATGTGTAGGACACATTTGGCACACCTAGGTTCGCATTTGGTCCAATGACGAGATTAAAGCCCATATCACGCATTTCGATGGCAGATCGGGTAGCCAAGTTAATGATACGCTCCATCGGCAATTGACCTAACCGATTAGGCTCTGGCAAGCGCAAGAAACTATCATTGGTGTGCAACACTTTATCGCGATTCATCCCAATGTACGGCGTCACCATGCTGGCAGTCATCGCCGTTTGCATGATATCGTTGTTGAAAGCTTTCACTTGGTTTTTATTATGTAGATTTTCATTGGTTAGCATAACGCCGCTCACGCGATATTTGCGGATCACATCCTTTTGGGACTGCCCTAACGTGTTGCCATGAAGGCTGATCATCATCAGCTGGCCCACCTTGTCCTCTCGTGACATGGCCCCAAGCCAAGTATTCACCTTTTCAGGGATCGGCTTGTTCGATTCCATGACGGCACGGTACGATACGGTTCGTACCGCCTCTTGCTCTGCCTGACTCTCATGTTGGCATCCAGTTGTACCAACGGCAGCAACTATTAAGGCTATGCCGCATAGGGCACGCCGAAAAAACTGGTTCATCTCTCCTAGAAACTCCTTACTGCTTATGCAATAGATAACTATGGGCCTCTCTATGTTTCTCTCTTACACACCCATAATTCTCCCTTTAATCCGAATATTATAATTCTATATTATACACTATATAATTCATCTTTTCCTCATGTTAAAAGCAAGTTCTTATGCTGAATTATCATAATAAGGTTATAAATTGATAATAATTCATCACTTGAATATATAACCTCTACACACTTAAATGAGTATAGAGTATTACGTATAGAATATAATTCAATGCGTATGTAAGTATATAAAATGAAACGTATTAAACCCTATATAAATAAAAATCCTACGAATCGTTTGTAAGGTGATGCTTACAATAGCCGAAACTATTAAAGTATCAAGTCACTCATGACTCGTAGGATTCTATTTTTATATTGTTATACTCAATAATTAGCCTTTGAATTTAGGGGATGTTGGACAAGTTTCAGGTGTTACGTCTTTGCGAGTACCAAGAACCGCACTGCGGTCTGTGTAGTGTGTATGCAAGAGTTCGTGTGCTTTGTGGCCCAAAGGTTCACCTAAGAAGTCTTTGTACAATGCTTGGATTTCTTCGTTTTCGTAGGAAGCAACCCATTTGTAGTTTGCATCAGCTTCGTAAAGACCACCGATACGTGCTTCTTTAGTTTTCACTGCTTGAGGCAATTTAGTGCGCGGTTGACCGCCGCCGCCGATACAGCCGCCTGGGCAAGCCATAACTTCGATGAAGTCATAGTGTTTGCCATTTTCTTTTAAAGCATTCAAGAAGTCACGAGCGTTTTTACCGCCATGCACTACAGCAACGGACAATGTTACATCATCGCCCAATTGTACAGTCGCTTCTTTTACGCCGTCCATACCACGAACTTCCTCAAGGTGAGTCAAAGCGTGTGGAGGTGGCTCATTGCCAGTCACGAGTTTGTAAGCTGTACGCATAG
>NZ_CAKPTN010000058.1 GCF_934190855.1 uncultured Veillonella sp.
GCATACGACTTAGTATATCTGTTTATAGTATAATGTGAATATATTGTATATTTCTCGTATAGTATTAGACTCGGTTATTTTACGTATCTCCTATCTAACTGCGTAGAGCTTTCACAATTAGCTTTTAAGAGATACACAGGAGGAATTATGAAACGAATTTTATTAGTATTAATGAGCGTTTTCATGCTAGCCTTTTTAGTGGGCTGTGGTAACGATGCAAGCAAATCGGCAGAAACTGGTAAACCAAGTACATCTGAAAAGATTACTGTACAAGCTGCGGCAAGTCTCAAAGGGGCTCTTACAGAACTCGCTGATGCTTACAAAAAAAGTCATAACTTAGCAGATGATCAAATCGCCATTAACTTTGCTGGTTCTGGTACATTGCGACAACAAATCGAACAAGGTGCACCAGCTAGCTTATTCATCTCTGCTGACGAAAAGAATATGAAAATGTTACAAGAGAAAGACCTTGTAAGTGATGTAAAACCATTTGTTACGAATGAGCTCGTTCTCGTAGTTCCAAAAGGTCAACCTAAAGTTGAGTTAGATCAAATCGCTACTGTAAAACGCATTGTATTAGGTAACCCTGAAACAGTACCAGCAGGTAACTATGGTAAACAAGTATTAACAAAATTAGGCGTTTGGGAACAAGTAGAGCCTAATGTAGTATACGCAAAAGACGTAAAAGCTGTAACGGCTTCCATTAGCCAAGGTGCTGGTGATGCAGGCTTCATCTACAAAACGGATGCTATTGCTGCAGGCGATGCAGTTCAAATCTCCGCAGTAACTCCTGCAGATTCTCATGATCCCGTTATCTATCCAATCGGCATCATTAAAAAATACGACAACGCATTGGCAAAAGACTTCTACCAATACGTAATGAGCCCTGAGGGCCAAAAAGTATTAGAGAAATACGGTTTCTCCACTTCTAAATAAGGGTAAAACGCTAGCTCTCATGGCTAGCGTTTTCTTATGGTACAATATAGATATTGTTACTAATATTATTAATAGGATTAATACTGCATAAAGTTTACTTTGTTATATATAGAAAGGGGGAGTGGCATGAGTCCGTTCTGGCTATCGCTATGGGTAGCGAGCATTGCTCTCGTTATTGTAATCTTAAGCGGCTTAGCCGTTTGCTACTGGATGAATCGCTGTAAATGGGGCGGTATCGCTATTCTTGATGCCCTTATTACATTGCCTTTAGTACTACCTCCTGTAGTTGTTGGTTTTGCACTACTTATGGTATTTACACCGGGCTATGCCTTTGGGGCTTGGCTTGAAGCTCATGGAATGAGCGTTGTCTTTGCCGCTTCCGGTGCCGTTATAGCATCTTCTGTTATTGCATTTCCATTATTTTATCAAACGGTTCGTTCTGCGTTGCAGTCCGTAGATCATAATATGGAGGACGTAGCGCGTACATTAGGTGCTTCTGAGTTACGTATTTTCTTCACTATATCTGTACCGCTCGCATGGAAAGGTATTTTAACAGGCAGTATCTTGGCGTTCTGCCGCGCTATGGGCGAATTTGGTGCTACCATCTTGATTGCTGGTAATATTCCAAAGGTAACCCGCACTATGCCATTAGCTATCTACTCCTATGTAGAGGCTGGGCAGTACATGGATGCCTTTGAGCTTGTTATATATATTTGTGTTCTTACACTAGCGTTATTGAGCGGGATTCACCTCATTACAAAAGGTTCCCTATTCCGCCATACAGATAATAATTAGGAGGTTCTATGATTACATTTTTCTTTACCGTAGATAGACCTTCTGTGACTGTGAAAGCTGATGGTTCACTGCCGTCTGGCATTACCGTGTTGACTGGCCAGTCAGGTAGTGGTAAAAGCACCTTCATCAAATGTATTGCAGGTCTCGTAAAACCTAGTACTGGCAGTATTCAATGTGATGAAACGACGTGGGTAGATCGAGATAAAAAGATATGGGTGCCCGCACAACAGCGCCAAGTAGGCTATATGCCTCAAGGCAATATTGTATTTCCCCATTTATCCGTTGAAAGCAATATTACCTATAGCAAACGTGGCACACCTGACATGTGTAATACGTTGTTACAACGGTTAGGCTTAGAAAAATATCGCAAAACCAAGGCGGGTAGCTTATCTGGTGGTGAGCAACAACGGGTTGCACTAGGACGTGCACTCTACTCAAAACCGACTATTTTGCTCCTCGATGAGCCTTTATCTGCACTCGATTGGAATTTACGAAAACAAGTACGAGAGGACCTCGTATCGATCATCCGCGAATGGGATGTACCTTGCGTATGGGTGACTCATGATGAAAGCGAAGCAGAAAGCGTAGGAGATAGACACTGGACCTGTGAAAATGGGCTTATCACGATTCCTGAATAATGGTAAATTTTTAGACATTATAACTTTGTCATAATGGTAAAATACTTCGAACATTAAATACATAGGTACATAAAAACACCTTCATAACTGTCAAATTATATGATATACATCTTATTTAATAGACCTCATATCATATTGACTGTTTTGAAGGTGTTTTCTTTTTAGATAATAGATTCTAATACTAGTAGTATATTTACTAGTATTTTGATTATTAATTTAGCGATTTACATTAGATATATACAATAATATTAGCACGTATTATTGCTTAATTTCAGCAGATGAATGTGCTGTTTTACTTATAAATCCAACGATAGCTGTAACGACAAATGCCATTGTAAAGGCTGGCAATGTAGCACCTATTGTGCTTTCACTATGTAACATATAGTGGTATAAACCAACGGATATAGCCCAAATGAGACCGCGTACGAGATAAGCTGAAAGCGTTTGTACTTGTTGGCGATTGATAAAGTAGTCCGCCAATAAGATAGCGATCATCGGCGCAAATACAGAACCAATGAGGTATAGGAAGTCTGTAATATCATCCATTGGATATAGAATAGCTGCAATGGTGCCGACAATAGTCACGATAACGGCTACCCCTTTACTGGAGGCACCGTTATAGATAGTTGTACTAGATACGCCAGCAGAGTAAGCGTCCATAAAGGTCGTAGTTACGGTGGAGAAGATAATAACGATAAGTCCTGCAAGACCGAGGCCCGCGTTCATCATAATGGTAATGATGGAGTCGCCACCACCAAAGATAGCAGCGCTGAGGCCTAAGGTGTACATAACAATACTTGTTATAGTGTAGACTGTGGCACTTGTCAGTGATGCGGAGAAAGGATGTTTGCTTTCACGAGTATAATCACTAATGAGCGGAAGCCAAGAGAGTGGCATAGCTATAGATAGTTCTAGAGCTGCCATAAAACTCATGTTTCCACTAGTAATAAGGCTGCTCTCACTAGGCCACTGAACTATCATGTGAGCGCCCATGTAGATGGTGAGACCTAGCAACAGAATAGATACGATGGCTTGAATATAGCCCGTATTGTGGAGGCCGATGAAAAGCCACAAAATGACAAGGGCCCCGATAGCTGTGGTCCAAATCATAGGGGATAGGGGAGCTAGCTCTTGTAACGCAAGCATAGCGTCGTAAATCATGATACTCGTCCAGCCGATGAGCTGAAGCATATTTAAAAAGGCGAAGCCTTTAGCCCCTAGAGGGCCAAAACTGAAGGCGGTAGTATTCATACTGCCTTGCCGCAAGCGACTACCGATGAGGCCGGCTCCAAAGAGCAATATACCGCCGATGATATGCCCTAGTATGATGGCATATAGACCTTGGGTGAGCCCTAAGGGGGCCAGATAGATTCCTGTCATAATCTCCGCTATAGATAGAGCGGCACCAAACCATATCATGGCGAACTGTGGTTGTGTAATGTATGTGTCTTTCATACGTCCTCCTTGCCAGGAAGTCATAGAAAAAGCCGAGTTCATAGGAACTCGGCTATAATCCTCTATGTTCCCTACGTTGGCATTATCCAAATCAGGTTATGGGTTAAAGCGATAGCTTACTCTCAGCCCACTCTTGTGAGCACCCCGTTATGGCTTCATTATAGGCGGTTAATAGGGAACCGTCAATTCTTAAGTTGAAAAACTCTTATATGGCTATATAGTTTTATAATTTATTATTTAGGTTGTTATTTATATATGTACTTTAAAATAAAATTTTATATAATATTCCTACTACAATTAGTATACCTAGACAACCAAAACATCCTGAACTTTGTTGTTCATGTTTTTTGCTTTGGGCTTCCTTTTCGCACTCTTGATAATATGATAGTTCAAATTCGTCAACTTCATCTGCATACTTTTTATAAATCCAAGATAAATGAAAATATATAGCTTCTATTTTTTCCCAGTCATTAGACCTTTTTAGTTCTTCGGCTAAGCGCTCTCCAGAATGCATATAGACATAAAGAGTGTGTTCATCAATTTCATCTTGTGCGTTAATCCAATTACCGAGATCATAATGTATATTACACATTTTTGAGATAAAGGCTTTCCACTTTGGATCATCTCTAGTATCATATTTATCATAATCTATAGAAATCATAATAAAATCTTCACATAATTCTAATAATTTTTCATTAGTCCACTGTTCACTCATAATACACCTCCTAGTTAAGATTAGTATAATATGAAAAATTAAAATAATTAAATTTGATGATGAAGATTAGATTAAATTAGAATAAATAAAATTGGAAAGGGAGAATATTCTTCTTTTATAAGTGTTACATTTTTGTTGCATAGATTGTATATTGATGTTATAACTAAAGTATAAAAATATATTGCCACTAGGGGTGCTTTTGCTGAGATTGACCATTCAAAACCCTAGACCTGATCCTGATAATACTGGCGTAGGGAAGTGGAGTGAAACATAATACTAAACTATTACGAGGCCATTCCATTTGGAGTGGTCTTGTTTTTATATGTTTGGAGGTATTATGAAAAAACTTATTATTGCAAGTATATGTGTGGCCTTAGGCGTAGTGTTATCCACTACATCAATTCCCGTTGGGCCAGCTCGTATTTTTCCGTTTCAACATATGATTAATGTAATCTTAGCCGTTGTAGTTGGGGCGAGATTTTCTGTAGGTGCAGCCTTTAGTACATCTTGTTTACGCAATGTATTGGCACTAGGATCTCCATTGGCCTTTCCCGGTAGCATGATTGGCGCCTGGCTATCTGCGTATTTATATAAAAAATACAATGCCATCTGGGCGGCGGCTTTAGGTGAAATCATCGGTACTGGTCTTATAGGTGCTATTGTTAGTTATCCCATTGCTCATTTCCTATTAGGGAAACCGCTAGCCTTGTTGACTTTAATTACATCCTTCTCTATGAGCTCTGTTGCAGGTGCTTGCATCGGTTTCGTAGTATTACAAATTTTATCTCGTCGTCATCTATTACATAAGGAGGCATAATGAAACTACATACTGCATTGACAATTGCTGGTACTGACCCAAGTGGTGGCGCTGGCATTATGGCCGATTTAAAATCTTTCCAAAGCCGAAATGTATACGGTATGGCTGTAGTTACGTCCGTGGTGGCTCAAAACACAACGGGTGTGCACCACGTTGAACATCTATCCTTAGAAAGCATAGAGAAACAATTACACGACGTGTATTCAGATATTAAGCCTCAAGCTGTTAAGACGGGCATGATTGCTTTACCTGAAATGATGGACCTTATCTATCCTTATGTGAGCAAGGATATTCCATATGTAATGGATCCTGTTATGATTGCTACCAGCGGTGACCGACTCGTATCAGATGAGGCGGTGAATTTCTTAAAATCTAAACTCATTCCTACCGCGACAGTTATCACCCCTAATCGCAGTGAGGCTGAGGTCTTAGCTGATATGTCTATCGATTGTGAAAGCGACATAACAACAGCGGCTCATCGTATCTTACAGGACTTAGGCCCTAAAGTGGTAATCATTAAAGGTGGCCATATCGGTACAGATGCAACGGACTATGCTTTCACTAAAGATGGTAGCGTACGCACCTGGACGAGCCCTAAATACGATACGGTGCACACACATGGCACGGGCTGTACCTTCTCCGCAGTTATTACGGCGGAGCTCGCCAAAGGCCGTGACGTAATGGATGCCATTGGTATTGCTAAGGACTATATCGCTCTCGCTATTAAGCACAATCCGGCGCTAGGACATGGCTGTGGACCTGTTAATCATATGGCTTATGGACTGTTATCTAATGGTCCTGAAACGATGGATGAGCTCTTGAAAGATAACTAGAGGAGATACTTGTATGACCTATGAAAACCCTTATATGAAAGGCCAGATTTGGCCTGAACTAAATATATTAAAAACCTTGCGTCACCGAAATCCTCTCGTGATTTGTATTACCAATGATGTGGTGCGGACCTTTACGGCCAATGGTTTACTAGCTATTGGGGCCTCTCCTGTGATGAGTGAGTGTAGTGAAGATTTGAAAGACCTCATCGTTCATGCATCGGCGCTACTCATCAATATTGGAACTCTTACACCAGATAAGGTTAATTACTACAACGACGCCATAGCACTGGCAAAGAAATATGAGGTTCCTATCGTATTAGATCCAGTGGGCTGTCATGCTGGGGCTTACCGATTGTCTGTGGTCTTAGATTTAATTAAGACTGGTGCTATCTCATTATTGAGGGGGAATCAAAGTGAAATTAAAGCTATCTACGATGCTTTAAGTCCTGATGATCAGGCGGATACTTCCACTACAGGTAAAGGTGTAGATAGCGGACAAGTCGAGGACAGTGCTGTTATCGCATATCGTCTAGCACGCCTTATTAACTGCCCGGTAATAGCAACGGGAGAAGAGGATTATGTTTCCGATGGAACTCGGGTATTTGTCGTGCCACACGGTCATCCTATTATGACAGCCGTAACAGGGACGGGCTGTCTATTAGGCGCTGTGCTAGCAGCCTTCTTTAGTGCCTATTATCCATGTAAAGATAGATTGTCTATTGGTGAGTTTCTCGCCTATGCATTGGCTTACTATGGTCTAGCCGGTGAAAGTGCGGTACAGGTGAGCGGTGTAAAACCTGGTAGCTTTAGTGTAGCCTTTATGGATGCCTTATATACACTAGATGATGCGGTGCTTATGACTGAAAATCGTATACGCCCTGTAGTTGTGCCAGATCAATTAGAAGTATATTTCATCGGTGGTACGCAAGATGTGGAATTGAATGAAAGTCGCTTGCTAAGTGTCGTAGAAGAGGCTTGTCGAGGTGGTGTGACTTGCTTCCAATTTAGAGAAAAGGGCGTAGGTACTTTAGTTGGAAAACAGAAACTAGAGTTAGCCCTACAATTAAAACAAATCTGTGCTAAGTACAATGTACTTTATATCATCAATGATGATGTAGACTTAGCCATTGCTGTTAATGCTGATGGTGTACATGTAGGTCAAGAAGATATGCGTCTAGAAGAGGTACGTAATTTTGTAGGCCATAAGGTCGTTGGCATCTCCATTCACTCCGTAGCGGAACTACATAATACCGACATAGTCTATGCAGATTGTGTAGGTGTAGGGCCTATGTATGCTACAAGTAGTAAACCTGATGCACAAGAACCGTGCGGACCAAATCGAATTACTGAACTACAAGCAGAAGGCTTAACATTGCCATGTGTAGGAATAGGTGGCATCAGTTTGGACAACGCGGAAGCTGTACTACAAGCAGGTGCTTGTGGTGTAGCTATAATATCTGCTATTGCCCATGCAGAAAACCCTTATGAAGCAGCACAAGCGTTTAAAAAATTAGCTGATAGAACTCAGTAGATGCTATTATTATGTAATAAGTTACGATGTATTACACTTTATTACATTCTATTAGCAATAAGCGTACTAAATATTATTAAACAAAACACAACCATACCAATAAATAGAACACAAAAAAGACGATGACCTAAGTCATCGTCTTTTTATTTAGGAAGTTGTCAGTACTTACTATAAGTTTAAATTGTACTTACAAGTATGTTTAATATAAATCTGTACTTACAGGTTGTTAGTTTAGTTAGTGTGGTACTTACAGATTAGATGGATTCAACGAAACGGTGGAAGAAAGCTTGTGGGTGAGCACATACTGGGCAAACTTTTGGAGCTTCTTCACCAACGTGTACGTAACCACAGTTAGCACAGATCCAAGCAACTGGTTCGTCGTTGTGGAATACTTTGTTACCAGATACTTGAGCTGCTAATGCAAGGTAACGAGCTTCATGACGAGCTTCGATTTTACCAACTTCGCGCATTTGGAAAGCGATTTTAGCAAAGCCTTCTTTTTCAGCTTCGTCAGCGAAATCTTTGTACATTGTAGTGTGTTCGTAGTTTTCACCAGCTGCTGCATCGCGAAGGTTAGCTTCGATATCGGAAGATACATCGCCACCATGAAGAGCTTTGAACCACAATTTAGCATGTGCAGATTCGTTGTGAGCTGTTTCTTCGAAATAATCAGCGATTTCGTTCATGCCAGCTTTACGAGCTGCTGCTGCGTAGAAAGTATATTTTTGGAATGCTTGGGATTCGCCAGCAAATGCTGCTTGAAGATTTTTTTCAGTGTTAGAACCTTTTAATTCTGCCATTTTAATACTCCTTTGTACTTACGATAATTTTTCAAAATTGTTACTTAACTTATATATTCATAACCACTTGGTTGTGAATTCAAATAATAGAATACTTATTCTACAATTTCGTGGGCGACTTCGCCTTGGTAAGAAAACTTATTCTTAGATCAAATAGACACTTGTCTAACTCTTAAAATAGTACTTACTTGTTTGTGTTTTTCGGCACTTGCCGTCTTAACAGTTTTATATACAATGTGCTATCCGTATACTTAACGAATAATCATTGTTGACTATATTGTAACATACTAAATGAGAAATGCAAGTGTTTTTGTAAAATTTATTTCGAAAATTTTCTAAATGATAAATATTATCAATGCAGTAAAGATGCGGTTTTTTAAAGAATTGATAGTATGGGATTTATAAAAAACTGCCATTTTGATATTGAGAATGATAACTAAATGAAAAATCATTATTGATTAGTTATTGATATTATTTTCTTAAGATGTACTAATAATTCCTCATAATACAGCGCTTTTTAGACAAAATAATTTTGGGTTTATAACCATAAAGTTTTAAATTTAATTATTGATCTACAGGTAAGCGTCATGTAAATCAAAGTTAGAATTTCTAAAACCGAATACACTAAATAAGAAAGGTAGATAGAATAAACAGTATAAATAGGATAAATAGTTTGAATAGGATGAACAGTAGAAACAGTAGAAACAGTAGAAACAGTAGAAATAGGATAAATAGTATAAATAGTATAAATAGTATACAGTTGATGGTTGAACTATAGAATTAAAATATATTTATAGAACCAACTGATTTATGTATAATAAGTATATAAATACTGACTGACGTAAAAGGAGGCGCTATGGCATTTGTTAGATATTATGTAGGCGATGTGGTGAAGATGAAAAAATCACATCCTTGCGGTAGTGACGAGTGGGAAGTAAAACGTATTGGTACGGACTTTCTCATCGTATGTAACGGCTGTGGACATCAACTGCTGATGCCGCGCCCTAAATTTGAAAAGGCTGTTAAGAAAATCGTTTCTCGATTGCCAGAGAATGAGTAAGGAGGTCCTATGGTACGACTTACCGACTATGTGACAAATGGGGGCTGTGCGTGTAAGATTGGTCCTCATATATTAAATCGTGTTTTGAAAGCAGTGACGCCTGTTACGAACGATCATGTATTGGCGGATATGACCGGTTCTGATGATGCGGGTGTATATAAAATTTCTGATACATTGGCATTGGTTCAAACCTTAGACTTCTTTACACCTATGGTTAATGATCCTGTTTTATTCGGTAAGATTGCAGGTGCCAATGCATTAAGCGATGTGTATGCTATGGGCGGGACTCCATTGACTGCCATGAACATTGTAGGCTTCCCAGTGCCTCTTGTTGAGCAAGGAATTTTAACAGACGTGTTAAACGGAGCGGGCTCTATAGTAGCCGAATCTGGTGCGGCTATCGTAGGTGGCCATAGCATAGAAAATAAAGAACCTATCTTTGGTATGTCTGTGAC
>NZ_CAKPTN010000059.1 GCF_934190855.1 uncultured Veillonella sp.
ATTTGAGCTTCGATAATATCGCCTACAGCAAGCACATCAGATGGATGTTGACGGCTATTGCATAATTCACTACGATGCAAAAGACCATTCGTTTTAAGACCAAAGTCTACGAAGGCACCAAAGTCAACTACGTTATGAACTGTACCTTTTACCACAGTGCCGACCTTGATATCTTCGAGGCTTACTACATGTTTTCTCGTAAGCGGTGCCGGTAAATCTTCACGAGGATCGCGACCTGGTTTTGCCAAAGCAGCTAGAATATCTCGTACAGTTGGTACCCCTGCATCAAGTTTTGCGGCCATTTTCTCCGCATCAACGAGCGGTAATTTCACTTGCAACGCTTCTAGTTGCGCTTTATCTTGTAAATCTTTTAAGGTAAATCCTAATTCACCAATGATGCGTTCCGCCAATTCATAGGACTCAGGATGGACAGATGTATTGTCTAACGGATTTTTACCGTGTTGCAAGCGAAGGAAACCAGCACATTGTGTGAACGCTGCGGGACCTAAACGAGGTACTTTCAACAATTCCTTACGACTTTTAAATACGCCATTCTCTTGACGGTACGCAACGATGTTTTTAGCCACCGTACTAGAGATACCTGCAATATGTTGTAAGATAGCTGGAGATGCTGTGTTAAGCTCTACCCCAACATGGTTTACTACAGTTTCAACTACTTGATCTAAGGTATGAGTCAATTGTTTTTGGTTTACGTCATGTTGGTATTGACCTACGCCGATAGATTTAGGATCAATTTTAACAGATTCAGCCAATGGATCTTGTACACGGCGTGCAATGGATACGGCGCCGCGAATTGTTACGTCTAAATCTGGTAATTCATCGATAGCCAATTTAGAAGCAGAATATACAGATGCACCTGCTTCATTGGTGATGATATAGTGGCAATCTAATTTTTCCTCTTCAATCATGGTAGATGCAAACTGCTCTGTTTCGTAAGATGCAGTACCATTACCAATGGATAAGAGGGTAACTTTGAACTTGCGGATTTTATCAGCCAATACCTTTTGTGCTTCCTTGCGAAGCTTTTCACTATTCGTTAAATAATAGGCACCGTAATCTAGTACATTACCTTGTTGGTCAATGATAGCCATCTTACAGCCTGTACGGTACCCAGGGTCAAGGCCCATAATGACATGTCCTGCCAAAGGTGGTTGTAACAATAGGTTTTTAAGGTTTACACCAAACACCTTGATAGCTTGCTCGTCCGCGTTTTCAGTCAACTCATTGCGGATATCGCGCTCTAAAGCAGGGAAAATTAAACGTTTGTACGCATCTGCTACAGCCGCTGCTTTATAATCTGCAAAGATAGACTTTGGATTTTTCTCTAACTTTTGCACCATGTACGCTACATATGTATCACCTGGTACTGTAAGGGCTAATTTTAAGGCCCCTAATTTTTCACCGCGGTTAACCGCCAAGATGCGGTGAGACGGCATTTGACGAACAGGCTCAGCATATTCTGCATATTGCAAGAACTGTTGCTGTACCTCTTCATCACCAGTCAACTCAGCTTGAATAAAGCCTTCGTTCCACATCTTTTTACGCAAGTACGCACGGAAGTCTGCACTATCGCTAACGATTTCCGCTACGATATCAGATGCACCTTGAATAGCATCCTCTGGTGTTGGCACCTCTTCCGTTACAAATTCTTTAGCAATCTCTAACGGATCACCAGAGGTAACCGTATCGTTAAGAATCATTTCTGCCAACGGCTCCAAGCCACGTTCACGAGCGATCATAGCGCGTGTGCGTTTCTTAGGTCGATACGGCAAATACAAATCCTCTAATTCTTGAAGCTTTGTGGCAGCCTCTAAGGCTTTCATCAATTCGTCAGTCATCTTTTCTTGCTCTGTAATAGAGGCAATGATTTCTTGACGACGTGTTTCCAAGTTGCGCAAATATTTAATGCGTTCTTCAATGATACGCAATTGCTCATCTTGTAATTCGCCTGTTACCTCTTTACGGTAACGCGCAATAAATGGCACCGTATTGCCTTCGTCCAACAATTCTACGGCAGCTTGCACCTGCTTTGGCTTAACATTTAATTCACTGCCAATAATGGCAAACATTCTTTCACTCATTTAGATGCCTTTCTGCGATAGGTTACAAAACGATGAGGATACTTGTTCTTTTCATCCACTACGCCGTCTACTACGGATTCAATGGTGAAAGCCTCCTCTGGGAAATCAGGGAAAAATGCATCCCCTTCAAATTCATGGTCTACTTCTGTGATGTACATCGTATCCAAGTAAGGCAAGAAAGCCTCATATACTTGGGCACCACCGATGACATAGGCCGCATCAAGAGCACGTGCTGCTTCTGTAGCCGCCTCAGGGCTATGGAAAACCGTAACCCCTTCAGGAGCGTCAAAGCCTTTATCGCGGGTAATTACCCAATGCTCACGATTTGGCAACAAGAACGGCAAACTTTCAAAGGTCTTACGGCCCATAATGATGACATGACCTGTAGTTTTTTCTTTAAAGAATTTCAAATCATTCGGCAAGTGCCAAATCAAGGTATTATCTTTACCGATTACACGATTATGTGCTACGGCTACGATTAATGCTAACATACTGCCCTCTTTCGATTCATACTATATGACAACAGTCATAAATGTAATACTATTTAGCAATTGTTATGAACACCCATATGGCAACAGCCATACATATTATGCTATTTAACAAGGGTCATGAATACTATGCTATACAGCAACAGTCATGGACAATTTACCTAAGTGCTCATACCCTTCTAATGTAACGTCCTCCGGCGTGAAATCGTAGAAGTCTTTTACCTCAGGATTCACAATGATTTTTGGAGCAGGCAACGCTTGATCACGGCGTGCTAATTGTTCACGCAATGCTTCTACATGGTTTTCATACACATGAGCATTGTTGATAACATGAGTAAATTTACCAGGTTTAAGGCCTGTTACTTGAGCAATCATGCATTGTAACGCTGCATATTGAGCCGTGTTAAATGGAACGCCAAGGCCCATATCGCCACTGCGTTGAATGAGCATACAGTTCAAATATCCGTCAGCTACATCCCATAATGTTTCATACGCACATGGTTGTAATGCCATATCATCTAAATCCTCAATGTTCCATAAGGTTACAATCATACGACGGCTATCTGGATCTTCTTTGATTGTTTTGATGAGATTATCTAATTGTTTGTACTTTGCGATTTGATAACCATAAGCCTTACCAATGGTACCATCTTCGCGCATCCATTCGTCCCATACGTGTACATTCATTTCTTGTAATTTACGTACATCGTTGGATTGCATTTGCCAAATCCACAACAATTCTTTTACAGCCGTTTTGAAAGCTACAAATTTTGTAGTCAAAATGGGAAACTCCTCTTGCAAATCGAATTGCATGATTTGATGAGGTAATTTATATGTCGCAATGCCCGTACGATTTTGACCATATGTACCGTGTTCTAAAATATTTTCAATAATACCGAGGTATTGTGTATCTGCTAGACTCATATATCCCCCTAAATCTATGTATACTAAGTCGAATAATACTAATATTCTATCTTACAATATATAGTACTATCATACTAAAAAATACATAGCACTACCATATATGCAGTAAATTTTATATACATTATACGATGTTTATAAGCTAAAGCCTATGTACATAACCTGCACTATATCATTATTACTATAAACTGTATCTGCACAGTAGATTGTAACTATCCCTTATATTCTGCAATGGCCTGTAAAAAACTGAGGCCATATTTTTTCAATTTTGCCTCCCCTACGCCCTTAACATTGCCAAACTCACCCAATGTGGTTGGTCGTAAATTAGCTAAGTCAATAAGCACAGTATCCGGGAAGATAAGATATGGTCGAAGGCCAGCCTCTTCAGCTAAGCGCTTACGATGTTGTCGTAAGTGTTCAAATAAACCACCGGATCCGGAACTAGATTTTCCTCGTGCCACAGTGGAGGTAGACCTACTAGTGCGAGATGGTACAGACACATGTTGTCTGATTTCCTCTACCTCTTTATGCCCAGCGAGGACCTCCTCAGCACCAGCCGTCAAGGATAGCACAGGATACTTACCTGAAGAACTACGCAAGTAACCAGAGGCTACAAATTGTTGAATAAGGCCCTTAATCGATTTCTCGTCTACATTGCTCAGTAGACCAAAGACAGGCAATGCATCGTGTCCTGCCCGCATGATGCGATCAGTTCGCTCACCGCGCACGATAGAGGTAATCATAGAGGCCCCGTAGCGCTCATCAGTCCCCATAATGGCACGGAAGATAGCCTTCGCCTCTTTCGTTACATTGATCTTATCAGCGGAACCTTTACAGGAACTACAATTGTCACATGTGGTCCAGACGGTGCTTTCACCAAAATAGTTAAGCATATATTTACGTAAACAATTACTACAGAAGCAGTAGTCAATCATAGACTGCAACTTGCGAAGTTCCACCTCTTGTCGCTCAGGCGTCTCGATAGACTGTTCAATCAAATACTTGTGAACCTGTACATCCTGCCCACTATAGAGCAAGATGCATTCTGCAGGTGCTCCATCGCGACCTGCACGGCCCGCCTCTTGATAGTAAGACTCCATATTGCGCGGCATTTGGTAATGCAACACATAGCGCACATTACTCTTGTCGATGCCCATACCAAAGGCATTGGTTGCCACCATGACCTGCAGTTTATCATCAGCATAGGCGTTTTGCATCTCACGGCGCACCTCGTCGCTGAGCCCACCATGATAATGGCCTACCTTAATACCTGCACGGGTTAGATTTTCATACACCCGATCTACATCCTTGCGCGTCGCACAATAGATAATACCATTTTCATTGGCGTGTTGACGAACGTAATGGACTACATAATCCATGCGTTTTGGTGTACGGATGACAGAGAATGATAAATTAGGCCGATCAAAGCCCGTTACATATACATTTGCTTTATCTAATCCTAATAGTTTTTTTATATCATTTTCTACATATTTCGTAGCCGTCGCTGTGAAAGCCCCTACGATAGGTCTCTTCGGCAGTGAGTTAAGCCACTCACCAATGAGCCGATAGGACGGTCTAAAGTCATGACCCCACTCGGAGATACAATGAGCCTCATCAACGATAACTTGAGCAATGGGCAACGCTCGCAGCACATTACAAAAGAAATTAGACCCTAGTCGCTCTGGTGCAATATATAAGAGCTTAATCTTACCACTGCGCACCTCGTACATGGTTTTATTAAACTCCGCTTGAGTAAGGGTACTATTGATGAGTGCCGCCGGTATATTCTGCACTAATAGACCATCTACTTGGTCTTTCATAAGAGAAATGAGTGGCGAAAACACGATAGTAAGGCCCGGCTTGCAAAGTGCAGGAATCTGGAAGCAGATAGACTTTCCTGCCCCTGTAGGCATGATGCCGATTACATCTTCATTACGTAATAAGGAGGCTATGGGAGCCTCTTGAGCCGGTCTAAAGGAGGTATACCCAAAGTAGGTTTCTAACATGCGCAGTGCTTGTTGTTTCGTCACAACTGGTTGTTTTAGGTTTTCTTGTTTTGTTGTCCCTTGTTGATCCATGAATACCTCCTTTCACCTTCTATTTTTTCATTCTATTATTTTAACATATTTCGAGTATTTTCGGTTTATTAGTATATATGATTTATAGGTTAACCGTCTAATGCCCAAGATGAAAGTATATGCTTAAAATTCGTATAGAAATCAATAAAATCTCACCAAATTTTTACACTCTAAAGTGCTAATATGTGATACAATAAGAATTATTTATAATACTATAGAATGAAAATTTAACCTAAGGAGGTCTTATATAGGCATGACACAAGACAACTTAATGATTATTATCGCCTTTGCCTTATACCTAGGACTCATGATGTATATTGGGGTCTACTATTATCGCAAATCGAACAGCATCGGTGATTACATCCTCGGTGGCCGACAACTAGGACCATGGATTACAGCTCTTAGTGCAGAGGCCTCAGATATGAGTGGTTGGATGCTCATGGGTGTGCCAGGTCTCGCATATACGACGGGTATCTCTGGTATGTGGATTGCTGTAGGCCTCACATTAGGCACTTGGGCAAACTGGAAATTCGTTTCTAGACGCTTGCGTAATCATACAGAGGTAGCTAGTGACAGCCTTACCTTACCGGATTATTTGAAAAATCGTTTCCACGATCAATCTCATTCGGTAGCTGTCATCTCGGCCCTATTCATCTTGATATTCTTCTTGATTTATACTTCATCGGGCTTCGTAGCAGGCGGTAAGTTATTCAACACCATCTTTGGTCTTGACTACACTGTATCCCTCTTCATCACCGCAGGCATCGTCGTATTTTACACCTTCCTCGGTGGCTTCCTCGCCGTATCTTGGACAGACTGTATTCAAGGGGCATTAATGTTCTTTGCTATCTTAGCAGTACCGATTACAGCAGCTATGTTCATGGGCGGCCCTGTAGAAACGTTCCAACTCATCCAACAGGAGTTCCCACAAGGTCTTAGCTTGTTTGGTAATCCATCTGATTGGTTCACTTGGGCTATCGGCTTAATCTCTGCCCTCGGTTGGGGCCTAGGTTACTTTGGTCAACCACATATCCTCGTAAGATTCATGGCTATCTCAGATGCGAAAGAGTTGAAAAAATCTACGAACATCGCCATGGTTTGGGTTATCTTATCCCTTATGGCAGCTATCGCAGTAGGCCTCATCGGTCACGTATATATGTTACCAGATAAATTGGTAGGCACTGATGCGGAAACAGTATTCCTCATCATGACAGAACGTCTCTTCACACCATTTGTAGCAGGTCTCATCTGGTCTGCAGTACTCGCAGCTATTATGAGTACTGCATCTGCACAATTGTTAGTAACAGCTTCCGCTATTGCTAATGACTTCTACGCCAATATCATTCATCCAAAAGCGAGTGATAAGGAATTAGTGCTCGTGAGCCGTATCGTAGTACTACTAGTTGCATTAGTAGCTATCTACATGGCAATGGATCCAGATAGCTACATCTTAACGATGGTAGCTTACGCATGGGCAGGCTTTGGTGCTGCCTTTGGTCCAGCTATCTTGTTCTCCTTATTCTGGAAACGCATGACACGTCACGGCTGTATCGCTGGTATCGTAGTTGGTGGTTTAACCGTACTCATTTGGAAACAATTTGAATTCCTTGGCCTTTATGAAATCGTGCCAGGCTTTATCTTCTCGTCCATCGCTATCTATGTAGTGAGTATCATGGGTAAATTACCTCCACGTCCAGTACTTAAGGACTATAAAGAAGCGGAGAAAATGCACGTTCTATAAAATGAGCACTACATGTTTTCGAAAATAAATACTGCACAAAAAACAAGTACTGTATTTTCTACAAAATAGAATACATAAAAAATAGAGCTAGTTGATTCAACGATCAACTAGCTCTTTTATTATGAATATTGTTGTAAGCCTTCTTTTATAGCTTCCTTCACTTCAGCCACCAAGGATGCCGGTGAAAGTACTTTTACACTTTGCATATATTGGAGAGCCCAATATTTAAAAGCGTGATGATTTACACGTACGCGGCATATAACCTCATCAGGTGTTACATTGGTAAATTCCACATTGCCATCAAACCAGTCTAAGATTTGATTTACGATAGAACGTTTTGCTTTAAAGCTCACCGTAATAGATTCACCGCCGAACATATAGATATGCTCTTTTACGTATTGAGACACATTAAAGGTGCGTTGCTGTTGGTATCCCTTTATCTCCCGTAAAGGTTTTCTCCGTTCACTTAGCACCGTAATGTGTGCAATGCGATCGACACGCAATGTAGACATGTCGTCATAATTTTCGTGGTTACCAACCAAGTAATAGTGTCCCCGATTCATTACTAGTTGGAATGGATTAAATACATATTTCCGTTCCTTGTTATCTGGACCAAGATTAATATGTAAACGCTTATCCACGTCTGGTTGGCAATAAGCCAAGGAAATTTTTCTCCCCTTTTGTATTGCTTCTTCTATGAGATCAATGTTAAGGAATAAGTCCTGGCTTCTATGAAGGTAACCTGTAGCACTTTCAATATCAATACCATGAGGCTTGAAATGAGAGCTCCCCAATTTAGCAACACGACTAATCAAATCCTTACGTTGAGATGCGGTAATATGGCGAGAAGCCAAAATACCATCAATTAATAATCTCAATTCTGAATCTTCAAAAGTATGAATCATATAGAAATCAGTACGGCGAATCGTGCCATCTGCTCCTACGGCAGACTCTTCACATTGAATACCGAAATCACCAGATTCATATAAATCATTTAAATGACGGCCTAAGGTCTTCCGATCAACGGTCACCTCATACCGCTCAGCTAATATACTGCGGATCTCCTCTTGAGATAAAGTATGATTAGCATCCGTTTCACTTTTCAGGATTTCTAGTATATATACTAGAACGGCCTTCTTAGATGCCATAAAAGACTCCTTTTACAAATAATACAATAAAAACAACATTGTAATTAATACAATATATAATATCATCCACAACACACCGGATGATGTTCACAAAAATACCCATACATAGTATACCACACTTTTCATATATGGTTCATTTATTTCTCATTAAATTTATCGATTTACTATACTTTTTTGGCAAGATAAAATAACTAAATGTAATAATTATTAAATAATTTTAAACTTAATTATATAAAATAAAACCCGTTATCACTTTTTACATATATATGTTATAAGTATAACGGGTTTTGTTTTTAGAATGAAATTAATATGAATAGCATCAAATTACAGTTTTATTAAGATATAAACTATCTCGGCACGGCTTAGGAAATACTCTCTTTTTTCTTACTTCTAATAAAGCCTAATTGCTCCATTCGTTTCGTTAATTCATTGTAAAAAGCTTCGGCCATCACATTTTGATGCTTTGCCGGCTGAGACTTATCGGCACTAAAGAGAGAATCTTTAATCTTCTTGATCAACGTAGATTTTGATTTAGGTTTATTTAAGAGCTCCATGAATAACAAGTCTTCTTCAGAAATATCACCAATGGCATCGTTGAACATATTTGCCCCATAAATATATTCGCTACCGCCATCAGCAATGGCTTTTACAAAGTTTGTATAACGTGCTGGTACATAGGACAAGCCTTCCATGTACTCTTCTTTTACAGGGAATGTTTTATAGAAGCGAATACCACCACGTACCATATGCTCAACTACAGCTTTATATAGACTGCATACCGCTGGTTCTAATTCATCATCAGACGCATTAGCCGCCTCATGAGCTGCTTTCAAGATAGCGAGGGCCTCAATCATGTTGAAAGTACCACCATCTTTAATAAGTGCTTGGAACGTATCTCGTACGAGCTCATTTTCAAACATTTCCAATGC
>NZ_CAKPTN010000060.1 GCF_934190855.1 uncultured Veillonella sp.
TAATGCTTGTTGTAATCCCTTGTTAGCCGATACACCACCAGCAATGGTAATACGCGTTTCACCTAATGTATGAGCTGCATCTTTTGTTTTTTCTACAAGCACATCGACTATGGCCTTTTGGAAGGACGCTGCCACATCGGCTTGATTGATGGGCTCATTCTTTTGTTGTTTGCTATTTAAATAGTTTAAAACTGCTGATTTCAAACCACTAAAACTAAATTCAAAATTACCAGGTTCACTCAAAGCCTTTGGAAATTCGATAGCATCAGCATCGCCTTCCATAGCAAGAGCATCAATATGAGGTCCCCCTGGGTACGGGTAGCCCATAACTCGAGCAATTTTATCAAAAGCTTCGCCTGCTGCATCATCTCGTGTTTGGCCAAGAATATCAAATTCTTCATATCCTTTTACATGGACTAACATTGTATGACCACCAGACACGACGAGGCTCAAAAATGGAGGCTCCAATTCTGGATTAGCTAAGAAATTAGCAAAAATATGGCCTTCCATATGGTGAACTGGCACCAAAGGAATACCGGTAGCAAAGGATAACCCCTTCGCCGCTGCTACACCTACTAATAGTGCACCAACAAGCCCTGGACCATAGGTAACGCCAATATGGTCGATATCTTGTAAAGTCACATTCGCATCTCGTAGCGCTTGATCTATAACAGGTATAACTTGTTCTATATGGTGACGCGATGCGATTTCTGGCACAACGCCACCAAATTTTCTATGAATCGGCACCTGGCTTGAGATAACATTAGATAAAACAGTGCGCCCATCCTTAAGGACGGAAGCAGATGTTTCATCACAGCTACTCTCCAAGGCTAGTGTGTATATACTCATTCTATTTCCTCTGAAACGAGAGACATAATATACGCATCTTCCGTAGGCTCTGAATAGTAATCTTTACGAATTCCTTTTACAGAAAAACCTAAATTTCTATACATAGCCAATGCGGCTAAATTCGATATGCGCACCTCTAAAAAGATTTCGTGCATGCCTCGCGAAAAACATTCATCAATTAATCGTTTTGTAAGTTTTGAGCCGTATCCCTTACCGCGAACAGAAGGTAAAATAGCGATATTCGTGATTTGACCTTCGTCGTATACAAGCCAAGCACCTGCATAGCCAACAATATGGTTCTCCTCACAAATTACCATATATAGTTTATTTGCTGCCCCTTCCAGCTCGGCGAGAACAGATTCTAAACTCCACGGAACAGAAAAGGACTGCTGTTCAATCTCATAAATAGCGTGAGCATCGTCAATCGTAGCTAAACGTATCTCCATTATTCTGCACCTGCCGCCTCTGTCACTACTACAGTAGGATTTTGGCTCAACATGTGAGGGTTATCCTTATGGCGTTCTTCCCATAATACCTCTGCTTCAGAGCGGCGAATATAATATGGCACCATATCCATAGGATCAGATACTTCATTTGCATCTATTAACTTACGACTAGCTAACAGTAAAGAACTAGCCTTCGGAATACGTTGTGATATATCTAGAATCGTTAAATTTGTATCACTTTCATCTAATAGTTTTTCAATACGTTTAATACCATCACCAAGGAATACTACTTGTTCTTCAGATGCTCTGAGTCGTTCTAGTAAATCACTGGCAGGGATAACAAATGGCTCTTCCTTGCATACGAGTTCATTACCCTCATATTGATAAATACCAGCGTAAACATGTTTCTTCTGCGCATCAATAACAGTACAAATTGTACGATCCGTATACGATACATTACGCGCTAAGCTATCCATGGTCATCACACCATATAAAGGAATTTGTAAGGCGTAAGCCATAGCTTTCGCTGTACCCATGCCAATGCGTAAGCCCGTAAAAGAACCGGGGCCAATACTAACTACAATCCCTTTTAACTCATTTCTTTCAACTTGAGAGGCACGTAACAACATATCAATATGAGGTACTAATTGCTCGGAATGAGTCAATCCAGCTTGGATGGTCAATTCCCCTATAAGGTTATGTTCATCCATCAAGGCCACACTCGATACGAGTGAGCTCGTCTCAATTCCCAACCACATATGGGCCTCCTATTTCTACTAAATCATCCGCTGTAAGGTAATCACTACCTAATGTAATAGAGCGGCTAGTATCATCAATGCGCGTTAAATAAATCCACAATGTTTCATCAGGCAATTCATCTGGGAATTTATCAGCCCATTCAACAATGGATACGCAATCTTCTGTATATTCGTAAAAGCCAATGTTTTCCAGCTCACTAATATCATCTAGGCGATATACGTCAAAATGATATAAATATGTACGATTCACATCATAAGTATTCATAATAGCGAAGGTAGGGCTCGTAATCTCCTCTGTTACACCAAAGCCTTTAGCTATGCCCTGCGACAAATGAGTTTTACCCGTCCCTAGATCACCAATCAAGGCAATACATAAAGGGTCCCCATTCTGTTGCACCCATTTGCCTAGTGACTGTCCAAATTGTTGTGTATCCTCTACTGTATGTGTCTCTAATTGGACCTGTGCCTTATGATTCATGAAAATGATTATATCCTTTCGCTTCTATGGTCTTAATCGCTCTATCTGGTGTTACCATCTGAACCTTTGCAGAACCAGATACAACTTCACCAATTAATGTAATGCCTCCTAATTGTTCTAATCTAGGGGCTATTGACTTAGGGGCCGTAAATACGAGTTGAAAGTCTTCTCCGCCATATAGAGCATAATCTACGGGCTTTGTTTGTAAATGTTTAGCTAATGCATAGGTTTCTTCGTGCAGTGGAATAGCTTGTTCCTCTACGACAATAGAAACATTACTAGCAGATGCAATTTCATTTAGCTCACTACCTAGACCATCAGTAATATCGTTCATACTATGGACACCTAACTGCCTTAATTGTTGACCTAATTCAATTTGAGGGTCTGGACGTTGATGCCCTACCTTGGTCATTGTATAACCTTCTAGGTTATACGATAAGGCACCTAATCCTGTAGCTGCATAGCCTACATAGTTCGTAACGCCTACAACGTCACCTACTTGTGCACCGCTACGCATAACTGCAGTCCCTTTAGGCACCTCACCGATAATCGTTACGGTCCACACCATAGGACCTTCTGTGCGAACCGTGTCGCCGCCTAATATATTTACCTTATATCGCTGGCATTGATCTTTAATGCCTCTATATATTTCATCTAATATTGCCGTATCTATATGTTGCGGAGCTGCAACAGATAAAACGATTTGCCTTGGAGCCCCACCCATAGCCGCAATATCACTTAAATTAGCCGTCATTAGACGATATCCTACATCATAGGGCATCATATAGTGAAAGCTAAAGTGAACCCCTTCTACCATAGTATCAGTACTAATTAGTTGATCCATATCCTGTGCGGCAGAATATACTGCACAATCATCACCTATACCATACACTACGGTATTAGAGTCATATATTGTATTATCTTGAATTTGGCGAATGAAATTAAATTCCCCTACATCTTTTAATTGCATCTGATCACCTAGTTTCTGATTATTATACTCATTGTATTGTAACATATATAAAAGACAACAAAAATAGCAGATAGTTGATATATCAACTATCTGCTATCAATGTTCCTAAGGGAATTATTTTTTAATTAGGTTCGTCATCCGTTTAACTGGATCTTTAGTATCAAAGGAGCCTACAGTAGGAACCTTTTTACCATCGCTAACGAAGAGAACACCATTAATATTATCAAAGGATGTTAATGTATTTACAATAGCAGCCATTTGCAATTTAACAGTTAAGTCCCCACCATTACCTTTTACGAAAGCATTATTTACTTCCACAGAAGCAATGCCATCCTTTACAGTAACAGATGTAACTTCAATATCCTTAGTGAATATTGGATATTTTTGAGCTCTATCAGCTTTTAACATCGCTAGCAGAGCTGCTTTCGGCGTTACTTTATCCGCCTCCATCTCAACGGTCTGTTGTTTTACTCCAGAACCATCCTCTGTCGGTACAAAGAATATCATCTTAACCTTTTCTTGAGATACTTTTGTAGTTTCTGCATCCTTATTGACTTTCGTCTCTTGCACAGGCTCACTTTTACCTGTTGTAGGAGCTTGTTCAGGTGTACAACCTGCTGCAAATGCTAGCATGCCTACACAGAGGATCGAAAGAACTTGTTTACGTAATTTCATCGATTAACCTCCAAAGTAATTAGCAATACCATTTGCAATGCGGTTAGCAAAGTCTTCTTGTGTTTGAGCAGATTGTAATGCTCGTTCCTCGTTAGGGTTGGAGATAAAGCCAAGCTCTACGAGAATTGCAGGCATATTAGAATGTCTCAACACGTATAAGTTACCCTCTTGAATACCACGGTCACCATTAAAACCAGGTGTACTAGCAATTTGACTTTGAACCTTTTGTGCCAATCTAGCATCATTACCTGTTTTACTATAGTAGTATGTTGCAATACCACCCACGCTTGGGTTAGTAAAAGCATTGATATGAACACTTACAAGAGCATCAGAATTATTTCGGTTCGCAATATTAACGCGAGCGCCTAATTCTTCAACACCACTTGCATTAGGGCCATATACGTCTACGTCTGTAGTACGAGTCATAACTACTTTAGCGCCACGGCTTTCCAAAGCAGATTTCAAATACTTAGAAATTGGTAATGTTACATTTTTCTCTTGTAAACCATGTGGTCCAATAGCACCGGAGTCACTACCACCATGACCTGGGTCGATAGTGATTGTTTTACCAGATAAACCACCGCTACTAGAGTATTTACCGGATCCAGCCGGTACATTTTTCGCTGGATGAGCAGCAGGAGATGGTCGTTTACCATAGTAAGCAGGTTTAGGTGCCACACCTTTTTTCTGAACATCTACAACGATGCGATATGGTTTCTTGTTAACCGTATCTTTTTTCAGGGAAAATACCTTTACATCACTCGTATCGATAGATGAAGGTGTCTTGATTGTAACCTTAACATCTCTGCCATCTTCTGAGAGTTTAGCAGAACTAGCTATGCTTGAGTCCATTGTAATGTTCTCTTTAGCAGTCTTTAGCTTTGTGTTTTTCAAGGTAACAGTCGTCGTTTTCCCATCTTTGCTAATCGATGCGGACGCTTTCACCGGCGCTGACAAATCCATAACCATACGAACATATGGTACAGGTGCATCTGTTCTAGTCACCCATCGGGCATCTTCAAGATTAGCGGCCTTCGCTTGAGTCAATAATAAAGGTATTGCCATCAAGACTGCAAGGCACATAAAAAATAGTTTACGCAATACATTCACTCCAATCTAACTGACATACGTAGTGTCCAAACCATAGAGATGAGTCGATGATATCTTTGTCTATCAAAATCTCATCGTTCCAATCTATCCATAAACTAATGTTAGATTATAGATAGATTATTTCATACAAACATGAAGATAAGCATGCCGATTATACATATTACTATATAAAGTCTTTATACAAACCCCATAAAAAAATAGTTGCTTAAAATTATTTTTTATGCTATACAATCGACGTTATCGTTCAGTCGTAATTTGCCATTCATTCCCATCCGTACTAATGTGAATACGTCCCATCGTATCCGTACGGTAAATGGCAATATTGTTTTCCTGTAAACGACGCAATGTTACATCGTGAGGATGACCATACTTATTATACATGCCATTTGAAATTAATGCACTTTCTGGTTTAATAGATTTCAAAAAATCTTCAGAACTACTTGTACGAGAACCGTGATGACCTACCTTAAGAACGCGGGCAAACAGTCTAGAGTTCTGCTCTTTTACGAGTTTTTTCTCTTCTTGTAATTCTGCATCACCTGTGAAGAGCATTGAGAATTTACCAAAAATTAATTTACCTACTATAGAGTTATTATTAAGATCTGGCTCACCTTTTTTATCGGTTAACACCTCTGTCCAAGGTGCATACACAACAAACACAGCACCATGTCCAAAATCAACTACATCACCACTTCTCAAAGTAGAACGTTTAATTTTATTTTTCTCAATCCACTTTTCATAGGTTTTATACATATTGTTATCAACAGAAATACCGTCATCATATACATTTTCAATAGGAATTGTTTTGGCAATAGCATAAAAACCACCCATATGGTCCGCATGAGGATGTGTAATGATGATGTTTTTTAATTTCGTTACGCCCATCGCTTTTAACTGAGCTACAATATTTTCACGATGTTCAATATCGCCAGTATCAATCATGCTATATTCATCGCCTACCTTGAGCAATATAGCGTCCCCTTGACCAATATCTAGCATATATACATCTAACTTGCCTTCAGGCGTAGTCGCTTTAGTATCAATGGAGTAACCTCCATTAGCACTTGACGTTGCTTGATTAGCAGCATTAGCTACATCTTTATTCGTACATCCTGCAATAGCAAAGATTGGAATACAGAGCACTAATAAAAAGGCTATAAACCGTTGTATCTTAATTGTCATTCTTATTCTCCCAATAACTCACTAATGACACAACCTAATGAAGCACTTACATCACTAGGTGTATATCCCCAACTCTTACTTTCACATAGTATGTCAGCGCTACGACTATGCACATATACACCGAGAACTGCACTATCTCGTAAAGAATAACCTTGGCTAATGAAACCTGCGATTACACCTGTTAGTACATCCCCCATACCGCCAGTACCCATACCAGCGTTGCCAATTGTATTGATATATACTGTTCCGTCTGGTAATGCTACAACAGTAGGAATCCCTTTTAATACTAAAATGACTTGGTGTGCTTTAGCAAATTCTCTTGCCAATGTAATGTAATGACGCTCAATCCATTTAATAGGCAAATCAATGAGCCTACTAAACTCGCCTAAATGAGGTGTCATCACACAATAAGGGAGATATCTTTCCAGTGTATATACAGACTCAATATCACCATCACGTAATGCATCTTTATCAATAGAACCTACATGGCCCAATGCATAAAGAGCATCTGCATCAAGAACTAATGAGCCTTCGTAGCTATCTACAATAGAGTCTACCAAATCAGGAATTTCACAAGTACGTCCTAATCCTGGTCCCATAGCAACTACTTGGCGCCCTTCTAACAAAGCTTTATTATCATCTACAGAAGTAACCATTACTTCCGGTATGATGCGACCTTGTACAACTGGTTTAATCACTTCAGGTACACCTAAAGTTACCTTGCCAGCACCACTATGAACTGCAGCCTCTGCAGCTAAAATAGGAGCCCCTATCATATCATTAGATCCACCAATAATCAAGGCATTCCCATTGACTCCTTTATGGGCCATAGGCATCCGATAATTAATAAGCTTTTCCGCTAAATCAGAATCAATTGTTACAGTAACATCACGGTCTCCTAATACTTGCTGCCATGGTGCACCTAAAGGAGCAACAACAGCCGTCCCCCCTACAGCCTTGCCAGGATATAGTAATAACCCTTGTTTAATGGCCCCAAAGGTAACTGTATAATCATAAACTAATGTACCTTCAGCTACTTGACCAGTTGTAGCATCTAATCCAGCAGGGACATCGATGGCCCACAAATCAAAATTATATTGACTGCGCATGGTATCAATATCATGGAGTACATCCACAGTTACATCTCTTAACTTTCCAGTTAAGCCTGTTCCCATAATACCTTCTACTACGATAGCTACATTAGACCAATCGTTAAATTCATCATACATATCGATGATGCAACCCATGGCCTCACAGCGCTCTAATTGCAAAGCAAAAAGATCACTACATTTGCTCATATCTCCTACTAGTACAATATGTACAGGTACACCTTGTTCCATTAAATGACGAGCTGCAACAAGACCATCGGCCCCATTATTCCCTGTACCGCAGATAAATAGAACAAAACTATTAATAGAACGGGCGTTATCTAAGGAAAACAAATCATATTGTCCCCATAAAGCATCAACAATGCCTCGTCCTGCATTTTCCATAAGGATTTCTAAAGAGACACCTAATTGCTTAGGTACCTCTCGATCTATAAATCGAGCATCTTCCGTTGTTAAAATGTTCATCTTATGCTCCTTCAAGTATGACTGTACTCATTGCGTATTCCTTGCAATGACTAATAGATACGTGAATATTAGTATAGCCTGATTTTTCATAGATATCTTTAAAAGTATCCTGTAAACGAATCAGAGGCGCTCCCAATTCATCGTGATATATTTCTATATCTTGCCAAGAACCATGTCGCATCCCCGTACCTAATGCTTTAATAAAAGCCTCCTTAGCTGCATAAATACCAGCGTAGGATTCATAACGACCTTTATTACGGCTTTCACAATACTCTATCTCATGAGGCGTATAAACACGCTCCACAAAAGAACTAGACCGCTCAATAGCTTGGCGGATACGGTCAATTTCTATAATATCGTTCCCTAATTTCATAATAGCTCCTAAAATACCCTAACACTATTATTATACACTCTTAATAGGGATAAAAACATAGATAATATCTAGGCATTTACAGAGAATGGTAAACTAGGTAAGCTATAAATTTCAACTTTCCCCTTACGATTTACAGCCATATACATTTGACCATTGCGGTAGTCCATATCCTCGACCTCCATACCAGATGTATAAGGACTGATATTTTTCACGACCCCTTCTTCATCGACAAAAACAAAGGTCGTTAAGGTTGTAAAAATAGTATTACCATTGCCAGCATAGGCACCATTATTATTTAAATCTGTATGCTCTGCATCTATCTTATACGTTTTTATCTTATTAAAATTAGAGTCATAATAATTAATAGTACGATGAGAATTTGTTAAAGGCACAATAGATACGTATTCATTACGTTCTTTATCAAAGGCAAAATTGAATACCTTTTCTTTTAATCTAATTGGTACCTCCACAATCATACTATCTGCCTCAATAGGCGTAACAATATAGCCGTCTACAACGGCATTTGTCGTATAGTAACGGTTGTTGTTAGGATTATACGTTAAGGTATTCATATGACCTAATAGCTTTTTATGGCTATACTCATACTTTGCCACCACTTTAAATGTAGTAGGGTTAATTTCGTAAATGATTTGCTTTGTATTTTCAGAGTTAATACAAGCTAACACAAAAACATCTTTTTTAGAGTTATAACAAAACCCTTGGCATTGATTTACGCCCGAATCTAATGGGATTTCTGCTAAACGAGATAAAGGTAATGGCATTTGAACGGCACTCACATGTTGTGTTAGCGTTGGAATGTCAAAGACATTAGCAATATAGTCAA
>NZ_CAKPTN010000061.1 GCF_934190855.1 uncultured Veillonella sp.
GTTTTACATAGTACGCAACGTGATCTTCCATCATGCTTACGAGCAAGAAGTCACCTTCTTCATCAGCAGCGGCACGAATTGCTACAGCTTGATCGTTCATGTATTTGAAGTCTTTAAGAAGGATATCAATTACTTTTGCTTGAGGGATATCCTCTTGGCCCAATTCTTCAATTTTAGTCAATTTTGCATACTCTGCGGAATTTACCAATGGGAATTGACCTTGCATTTTTACATGTTCTGCTACTGCATCAAAGTATTCAAAGGCTTCATCATAAATGGATTCCAAGTATTCATGGATAGATTTGAATTGTGGACCAGTTACGTTGAAATGTAGGTTATGTAATTTTACGTTCCATACGGAAAGATCTGCTAAATATTGGTTTAATTGTTGTAAGTTTTTCATGATAATTCTCCTTTTTTCCATTTAATTCTCAATTACAGTTTATTCAAAAAGCAGAATAAACCAAGTCGGCTTCTATGCCATCAATTCGTTTATTTAATTTGTAATCAGTATTGATTACAAATAAATTATATCAATAATGATTTTCCTTGTCAACAATAAAATCGATTTTTTTGAATATTCTTTTTATAAAAGTAAAAAACCTCTAACTACTAGTTCATTTAGTAGTTAGAGGTTCTATAATTCTATATTACATACGATTATATCCCACTATATTAAATATAGTATTCTATGTAATCATCAGGAATTTTCTTTTCCTCAACGTTACCTTTACTGCCACTACGACGAGGTTTACGGACATACATATTTTCTGGATCTGTTTCAAAGATAACCATGTCTTTAGGGATATCGTGTTTAATAACGAGGTTACAACCGATTTTTGTACGTGCTCCGATAGTAATATCACCTAAGATTTTCGTGCCTGTACCGATGAGTACTTCGTCTTCAATGGTTGGATGGCGTTTCACCTGCTTAGAGGACATACCGCCTAACGTTACTTGATGGAACAAGGTTACATTATCACCTACGATGGCTGTTTCACCAATAACAACGCCCATGCCGTGGTCAATAAAAAGGCCTCGGCCAATCGTTGCACCTGGATGAATTTCAATGCCTGTTACGTGACGAGAATGTAGGGCCACACGACGCGCCAAGGTTGGCCACCCCGCCTTATAGAGGCGGTGCGCAAAGAAATGCCAGAATAAGGCTGTAATATGCGGATACGTCCAAATAACCATCCACACGCTTGTTGCGGCTGGGTCAGAATCCATTACGCGCTTAATATTATATTGAATTTTGCCCCATAATTCGCGCAAACCTTGCATCATAGTGACTCCATCTCAAATAACTCTACTCATATATAGTATATAGTATACAACATATATGGTCTGTATTCCTATACATAAGATATTTTATCTATGCGAAATCCGTTACTTTACGTATTCATTATTTGCAAAATCTAAGAGAGATAGGTATTTTTCCACCCCATCTGGCGCGATGACAACGATATTCGCATTTGGCATGTCTTGAGCAATGCGCTTTGCTGCTACGATGGCTGCCCCCGCTGAAAGCCCGATGGAAATGCCGCTTTCACGCATAAAGGTCTGTACTTCACTAAAGGCCTCTTCATCGCTTATAGTTTGTACACCGTCCATCAAGCTTTGATCAAAGTTTTCAGGAATAAAACCAGCCCCAATGCCTTGGATTTTGTGAGGGCCACCCTTGCCTTCTGTAATCGCCGGAGACCCAGTTGGTTCCACTGCGATGGCCTTTAGATTCGGATTGTGCTCTTTCAAGCGTCTAGTAACGCCTGTGAAAGTACCACCTGTACCGATACCTGCCACAAATACGTCTACATTCGGTACCTGTTCTACAATCTCAGCGCCTGTAGTACGGTAATGCATATCTGGGTTCGCCGGATTTACGAATTGGCCTAATGTAAAAGCATTAGAATATTTTTCTAAGATTTCGTTTGCTCGTTCAAGAGCACCTTTCATGCCTGTTTCTTTTGGCGTTAAGATGAGCTGTGCACCATAAGCCTTGATAAGTTCACGACGCTCTTTACTCATGCTTTCAGGCATAATAATTACAGTTTTAATATGCAAGATAGCACCTACCATGGCAAGAGCAATACCCGTATTGCCACTTGTAGCCTCAACGATAATGCTATCCTCATGGATGCGACCTTTTTCCTTAGCGTCTTGCAACATGCCAAGAACGGCACGGTCTTTCACAGAGCCACCTACATTATATTTTTCAAGTTTTACATAAATATTTGTGTTTTGTAATTGATATACCGGTGTTTTACCAATAAGTTCTGTAGTTTGATTTGTTACTATGCTCATCTGATCCTCCCTCTAGCGACAGATGATAAAAATCGTCCTCAGGAATATCCCAAGGACGATATGTGTTTCACCTTGTTACTCACTATATACTGGGTATAAACGTTTATGCATTCCCATAAATACAACCATACTCTAACACTTGAATCAATCCATTGTCAAGAGAATGAGAATAGCTTTTAAAACCCCAAAAATACAGGAAATAACTAGGTTTATCTATTTACTTGTAAGCACGTTGACCACTGCATCCCATGTGATAGGCACGAATATGATAGAAAGAGCTAGTACGATAAAGAGAACTGCTCCAACTAATACGGTCAGACGAGGAACTAAGGATAAAACAATGCTCTTTGCCAATCTAGATGCTTTACTTAAGTCATGATGCAACGCAACATGACCCCAGAGGAAGCCTGCCACTAGATAGGACATAATATAAGGATCTAGCAGTACATGTGTAGATAATTCATTATCCATATGCATAATGCGGTTGATAACAGGCGAAACTAGCACATTTACTAGCATAGCTAGCACCTTAAGCCACACAACGCAGACAACATATGTCCACATACTCCTCTTAGTCATCCACAGCATGTATAGGTGTCCTATTATACTTGCCCCCAGCGAGCCCTTCTCGCCGTCCATGTATCGCTCCATCCAAGATGGTTGCTCCTTGCCAACCTCTACTTGGCTGTAGTGAAAAGATAGATTTCTTTCACCATGGGCCACATCAACGAGGCCCAAAACTTGGAATAGGACGAGCAAAAATAAGACAGCTACAACGACTTGGAAACTTTCACTAAAGAACATATCCATAAAATCAACATTGAGATGGCCGATGCTTGAAAGGTTGCCATACACATCGTAAAAGGCTAGATATCCCGCATTTGTTAAGAAAACATCCAAAATAAATAGAAGCAGCACAAAGATTATATATCCATTCCAACGTGTCCATTTATTTTGTGTCTCTATATAGGTATTCGCCCCTACCATAATCGCTGCAGGGTGTATAGACAAAGTCACACCGATCATAAAAAACATTATGAACGATGTGCCCATTGTTATATATTCATATACCATATTAACGGTATGCTACGCGCTCAGGCTGCATGTCGTGGAAATGAAGGCGCTCTTTTGCAGTCTTCTCCCACTCTGTACCAGGCTTGCCATAGTTTGCGTATGGATCGATGGACAAACCACCGCGCGGCGTAAACTTGCCCCATACCTCGATGTATTTAGGATCCATCAACTTCACAAGATCTTTCATGATGATATTGATGCAGTCCTCGTGAAAGTCCCCGTGATTGCGGAAACTAAATAGATATAATTTCAAAGACTTGGACTCAACCATTTTCTTATCTGGCACATAAGAAATATAGATTGTGGCAAAGTCTGGTTGCCCTGTCATAGGACACAAACTAGTGAACTCAGGACAGTTAAATTTAACAAAGTAATCATTATCAGGGTGTTTGTTATCAAACGCCTCTAACACCTGTGGTGCATAATCAGTTGGGTAATCGGTCTTGTGACCTAACATCGTTACCCCTTGTAACTCTTTTTCAGTTCTGCCGGATGCCATAAGGAACCTCTTTCTATAAACTCTATCATTAAATATATTGAATAATTCATGTAATACTTAATTATAGCATATAAGGAATTAACTAAAGCACTACATTCTCATGCAATTCATCAAAGGTAAAAGCATATTCTTCATAAAGACTTAATAGCTTTCATAATTTAACAGTATCCTTTCTTTCTATCAATTATATACTGGTTCCCAATAGATATAAAATATTCTTAATCATCCTAACCAAATCCCTTATTTAGATTGTGTAAAATTTAAGTTTATAATAAAATATTCATATACATTTGGTAATGTTAGTTTATTCAGAACAATATAACACCTTATGGAGGTCACTTATGAAATTAAAACAGCTTATTTTATCTAGCATCGCTGTAGGTGCATTAGCTTTCACATTTGGCACGGCACAACCTGCACAGGCGGCTATTGGCATGGAGAATCCAGGTCCCGCTATGAATCTTGAAAAGCCTGCATCTGTAACGACGGCACACCATATCAATGTAGATGGTAAAGTTGTAGAGCCAATCAACGGCCAACAAAATGTAATCTATGTAGATGGTCAACCGCTCGTAGCATTGCGCCAAGTGTCTGAAGCATTGGGCTATAAAGTAGCATGGGACGAACCTACTAAAACAGCGTTGGTAGATATGAGCATTGCTACATTAGCAATCCAACCAGACTCTGCCGATGTGATTCGCCACGGCAAATTAAAGGTTATCAACCTTGATACATCTGAATCCTTCTTGCCAGCAGCACGTAAGGTAGACGGCACTATCTTTGTAAAACCACAAGTGTTCAAATTATTATTGAACCAAGTAAATATTACAAAAGATGAAATCTTCATCGCCCCTCAACGTGCACAATTGGCGTCTACTACAAATACAGAGGTATCTCACAATAACGACCTCAGTACATTCTTACCGCCATCCCAAAAGGATGTAAAGAAAGTAGATCCAAAAGCGACAGAAAAACCGCTTATTAAAATCAAAAAAACATTGGCTAAAGACTCTGTAACTACAACAGATACAGAAGCTACTGAAAAATCCGAATACCAACGTCGAAATGGCTTAGATCGTTAATCCATACGGATACAACAAAAGGTCCCCTATGGACTGCTCCCCTACAAGATATAATCTTAAGGTGTACAGTCCACAAGGGACCTTTTTATTCTGTAAATGTAACTAAAAATGGTTTATTTCAAGTAAATTATCTACCGAAACCATAGCGGTTAAGTGCTGTATTACCATTACCATATATAGCCATGATTTTCGCCATGAAATAGTCAGCTACTGCTACAGAGTATGCTGCAATATCATTGTAATCGGAATATTTAGGAGCTACATTAGGCGTGTTAACGCTTTCAATTGTAACATTTTTATTATTAGTTACAGGTGCTATAAGTTTGTTTGTATTAGTAGTAGGTGCAGGATCTGTAACTGTTACTGTAGAACCCATGGATGGATTAACATAACCTGTTGGAGTAGATACTGGTGGACGTTGGGAATCAGTATATTTATAGCCATAAGAAGCGTCCGCTTGTTGAGGTGCCAATGTAGCTACGCCAAACGCAAGAACAGTGGCTGCCAAAACGATAGATAATTGTTTAGATGCTTTCATAAAAACCTCCATAGCAAATACTAAAAGAAATGCACGATCATCAAAAATTCTGATAACCTAGATTTATTATAAACCTGTTATTTAAATGCACAATGAATCGTTGTAAACATCATCAACATTTCATTTATCAATTAATTTTGACTCTTTCAACACTATCTTTTACAGAATCCATTTGACGTTTCAAATCTTTCATAGATTCTTTTACATCGTCAGGCACCTTGACACCTTTAAGGCCTTTTGCAGACTCCGAGGCACGCTTACTATTATCGCTAGCTTGCTTCATGCCCTCTTTAATTCGGTCCATATTTTCATCTATCTCATCAAAGGAATCTTCATCATAGAGAATAAAATTACTACCCCCATGGGACGTAATATTGAGTGGCCCCATCGTAAGCTGCCCATCATCAATACGCAACGCATTCGTGAAAATCGTAGTAATCCTCGTATTGACTTTCACATCACTAAAGGACAAATGACGCCCCTTATTGTGAAAGTTCCCTGTAATGCTTTGAATCGGTATAAGCATATAGTGCCCATCGCCGGACCAGAAATTACCCCACACCTCCATATCGCGAGGCATGCCTTCACTTTTAAAGTTCAAATTAGCAGATACAGGGACGAGGAACTCTGGTGTTTTAAGAGCCACACTACTATCTAAATCCTTTGCTACGCCAGTAATCGTATAGGCACGAGTGTCCAAATTATAAACACCTTTCGCATCTAGCTTACCGTTGAACACATTGGCATTGACGTTAGAGAAGTTCAATATACCGTCTTGGTATGTCACATCGCCTACCACATTATCAAAGGTCAATGCAGGAATCCGTAAAATAGGCATCGTTACACGACCTTTAGCAAAAGGCCTATTAAAATCCCCCGTTACCTTTGTAAGCAAGGTCATGGCATCATGAATATTTTCACCGAAGCCAAGGGATGATGGATCTACGCCTTTCACATCAAACTGTAGGTCCAGCTGAGGCATGCGATGCTTTAGCACATCCTTTAAGTCTACTCGGCCCTTTAAAACAAGTCCATCACCAATAGCGGTACCGCCAAATTTACCAGTCTCCATATCGATATGTATAGCACGATTACTATCTAGGACTATCCTAGCATTTACATCCTTCATCACATAGTGACGATTGCGATCAAAAATCTCAAGTTGGTTGTTTCGCAACTTAATTGTTAGGTCTAAATGTTGACCCTCCCAATTAAAGTTTCGTACCCGTTTACCTAACTCCTCTTGTCGCTCTTGAGTAGTCTTTCTAGGCACCTTAGGGCGTGGCGCTACCTCATTCAGAGGTTTCTTTACATCAGGCGATGGCGGAACGAAGTCAATTCGATTATTTTCATCCAAATCGACGACGATGACCGCATCATCTAGCTCTATACCATTAATAGCAGAGGATTTAAAGTTGTGCGTCACCACATCCCACATGTTAACTCGTATTTTACCGCTAGGAACTGTTACTAGCCTTCGCCCATCGGGATCTGTCCACACTAAATCAGTAAAGGATAGCGTTCCCCACGGCGTGGCAGATAAACTTTCCACAGTAACAGTACCGCGCATCATGGTCTGGCGGGCCATAACCTCGTTAAAGATAACGCCCATTCCGCGACTAGCAATGGTAGCCAATACAAAGAAAACAATCGCTCCAATGGCAAGAAAAGCTGTAATGCCTGTAAGGCCCTTCTTATACAATTGTTTATATTTTGTCCAATAGGAACGCATGTAATGTTTCATAGCCTTATTATATCACGATACGTTGACAATTTTATTTTAATGGGGCCCCGAAACATATCGGTCTACATATTGAAATGAGTGGCCCATACAACTTCGCTCCAAAGCGAGCTAAGTCGCTCATTATGTATGGGCCACTCATTTCATAACGTTTGTTATGAAGGCGTCCCATTAAAATAAAATAGCTCCAGTAATCTATTAAAATAATAAGGCTATAAAACATTACTAAAAAGAAAAGAGCTCCATCCAAATGGATGGAGCTCTAAAACCTTTATGGTATTATATTAAGCTTTTGCTTCTTTACCGTATTTTACAAGGCTTTCAGCTTCAATTTCTTCTTGAGTGCGATAGTCTTGAGGAATGCTAGATAAGCGAATCCAGCTGCGAACTGCTTCTACTAATACGATAAGAATCATGAGGAACATGGCAGCACTGAATGCTACTAGGATCCATTTACCAGCTGGGATATAGCTATTAAATACGTTTTCAAAGTCTGCAGCAATAGCAACGATAGCCATTAGGATACATGGAATACCTGTAACCCATGCATAGCGTTTGCGACCGAGTCGCATAATAACGGTAGTACTTACAGCCAATGTCATAGTACCTAATAATTGGTTAGATACGCCGAATAGAGGCCAGATAATACCGATGTTACCTTGTAGAACTAGATAGCCCCACAAGATACAAATCAAAGCTGCACAACCGTATACGCCAGGAGCCCAGTGTTGGTCGTTGAATTTAGGATGGAAATGACCTAATAATTCTTGAAGTAAGTAACGACCTACGCGAGTACCAGCATCGATCAAAGTCATGATGAACAAAGCTTCGAACATGATACAGAAGTGATACCAATAACCCATCAAGTGATCCATGTTAGGCAATCTGGAGAAGATATGAGCCATACCTACTGCTAAGGATACGGCACCGCCAGGACGGTGCATCAAGTCTTCACCAACCATTGCGGACAAGGCTGGCAATTCATGAACTTGAAGACCTAACGCTTTGAAGGATTCTACTGTGGAGTTAATAGCAAAGTAATCATCTGGATGCAATGCAGTCGCCGCGATCAACGCCATCATAGCGATGAAGCCTTCTGTTAACATTGCGCCATAACCGATTGGTAAGATTTCTCTTTCATTAGTAAGCATTTTAGGTGTTGTACCTGTAGCAATTACTGTATGGAAACCAGATAACGCACCACATGCGATAGTAATGAAGATGTAAGGGAATACAGAACCTTTCAATACAGGACCGCCACCCCAGATATAAGGAGTAACAGCTGGCATTTGGATTTCAGGCATTACGATGATAATACCAAGAGCCAAGGCACCAATTGTACCGATTTTAAGGTATGTAGACAAATAATCACGAGGAGCGAGCAATAACCATACTGGCAATGCTGCTGCAAAGAAACCATACACTGCAAGCATAATTTCAATAGTTTGCAAGTCGTATGTGAACCAAGAAGCATATTCGCTAGCCGCGATGTTTGGACCGTAGATAATACCTACGAAGATTAACGCTACACCAATGATAGTAGCCTCTTGGATTTTACCAGGACGCAACCATTTTAAATAAATACCGATAAAAATAGCGATTGGAATTGTAGCGAATACGGAGAAGAATCCCCAAGGAGAGTTATGCAATGCGTTCGCTACTACTACGGCCATACCAGCAAGGGTAATAACCAATAGGAATAAAGTAGCAAGCATAGCACCGAAACCAGCGAGTTTACTGATTTCTTCGCGAGCAATATCCGCAATAGACTTACCGTCATAGCGAACTGAAGCGAATAAGATAACCATGTCATGTACAGCACCGGCTAATACAGAACCGATAAGGATCCATAAGGCACCAGGTAAATACCCGAACTGGGCTGCAATAACAGGACCTACGAGAGGGCCCGCACCTGCAATGGCTGCAAAGTGATGACCAAAGGTTACCCA
>NZ_CAKPTN010000062.1 GCF_934190855.1 uncultured Veillonella sp.
GGTATGGGCGGTGACAAATCTGTAATGGGCGTAAATATCGAACATGGTTCTCGTCATCCATCTGTAATTTCTGTAGCTGTAAATGTGGGCTGCTGGAATCATCGTCGTGGACATATGGTATTCGACAAAGACGGTAAGTACGAAATTCTATCTCACAAAGGAGTGACATTCTAATGGCTAAACATATTTTGACAACACCAATTCAAGCGTCTGATTTAGAAGGTATTAAAGCAGGGGATATTATTTATTTAAATGGTCATATCACAACATGCCGTGATGTTGCTCATCGTCGTCTTGTTGAATATGGTCGTGAATTACCTGTAGATGTTCGCAATGGTGCTATCTTGCATGCAGGCCCAATCGTACGTGATCATGGTGACGATAAATTTGAAATGATTTCTGTCGGTCCTACAACTTCTATGCGTATGGAAAAATTTGAGTATGAATTTGTAAAACAAACTGGTGTACGCCTTATCGTTGGTAAAGGCGGTATGGGTCCTGAAACAGCACGTGCTTGTAAAGACTTTGGTGCACTTCACTGCGTATTCCCTGCAGGTAATGCGGTGCTTGCCGCAACAGAGGTAGAGGAAATCGAATCTGCTAACTGGCGTGAACTCGGTATGCCTGAAACCTTGTGGACTTGCCGTGTCAAAGAATTCGGTCCACTTATCGTATCCATCGATGCAGAAGGCAATAACTACTTTGAAAATAAAAAAGTAGAATACAATGAGAAAAAAGAAGAAGTGTTAGAAGAAATCTACAAACACGTAAGCTTCATTAAATAATCGAATTGTGAGATTCAACTTAATAGGGGGATTATACGGATTTTGTACAATCCTCCTTTTTTGTACCCTTTTTTAGGTATATTACACGTATAGGGAGGTATATATGGATACGAGTGTAATGATAACCCTTGGCTTCTTGGTGTTTGCTATCGTCATGTTTGCGTGGGAAAAAATTCCATTGTCTATTACGGCAATGGTCGTAGCTGTAGGCTTACATTTAAGTGGGGTTTTATCTGCTAAGGAAGCATTTGCTGGCTTTGTAGATCCAAACGTCTTACTGTTTATGGGCATGTTTGTCATTGGTGAAGCCTTCTTTGCAACGGGTGTAGCCGTAGGTGTAGGTAATGTAGTTCATAAGTTTGCTAAAACTGAAACATCTTTACTCGTTGCAGTTATGATGATTACAGGCACTTTATCTGGTTTCTTATCTAATACTGGTACAGCTGCTGTACTGATTCCTGTAATTATCGGTATTTGTAAAAAAAGTGGTTTTAAACAAACTAAATTGTTGATGCCTCTCGTATTTGCAGCGGCTATGGGTGGTAATATCTCTCTTATCGGCGCTCCTGGCAATATGATTGCGCAAGCGGGATTACAACAAGCCGGCTTAGGCTCTTTTGGCTTCTTTGATTATGGTTTAGTAGGTTTGCCGATTCTAATCGTTGGTACTATTTTCTATGCTACAATTGGCAAACGTTTCTTACCAGATGCTCCAAGTCATCAACCAGATGGTGCTTTTGAAGGTAATGATGACTATAGTCATGTGCCATCTTGGAAGAAATGGACTGCTGCGATCATATTGATTTTGACAGTTGTTGCTATGATTTTTGAAAAACAATTGGGCGTAAAACTCTATGTAAGTGCGTGGATTGGTGCGCTTCTGTTAGTAGCTACTAATGTTATTAGCGAAACGGCAGCTGTTAGATCTATCGATATGAAAACAATTATGCTCTTTGCTGGTTCCATGGCTCTCGGTGATGCAATGGTAAAAACTGGTACTGGTAGTGTGATTGCTGACATTATCGTTAATAGTCTTGGCGCGAGTCCATCTCCAATCGTTGTATTAGTAGTAATCTTTGTGCTTGGTGTGTTTATGACAAACTTTATGTCTAACACAGCTACTTGTGCGTTATTAGTTCCTATCGGGCTTAGCCTTGCGTCTCAACTTGGCTTCGATCCTAAAGCTGTTCTTGCAGCTATCGTAATTGCAAGTTCCTTGGCATATGCTACACCAATTGGTATGCCTGCCAACACTATGGTATACAACATAGCTGGTTATAGCTTCATGGATTATGTGAAAGCTGGTTTACCTCTTATTGTGGTATCTAGTATCGTGGCACTTATATTATTGCCAATTCTATTCCCGTTCTAAGTTGTTTTAAGATAATAATTGCCTAGCGTATGAATGTATGCGCTAGGCTCTTTTTATATATTTAGTTATATCCTAAATAGGAGTAATATATTAGATGAAGTACTAAAATTGTTAGACATAACTATTAGACATAAGATGTACTTTCATATATAATAGATTACTGTAGCTGTACAAATATACATCTACAGTAGACATTTAATATTGGATAATTGGACATTAGATATTAAATATTAGATAGCAAGTTTATAGTTGTTATATAGTTTTGAGATGGCCATAGTGCCGAGGAGGCTTTATGTTAAGCGATATTGAGATTGCCCAACAGAATAAAATGGAAAAGATTCAGGTTATTGCCGATAAATGCGGTTTAACACCTGATGATATTGAACAATATGGTCATTATAAAGCGAAGATTTCCTTTGATGCCATTCGCCGTTTAGAAGCTAAGCCCGATGGTAAATTGGTGTTAGTTACGGCCATTACACCGACACCAGCAGGGGAAGGTAAGTCTACAACGAGCATTGGTCTCGTGCAAGGCTTACAAAAAATTGGCAAAAATGCGATTGCTACATTGCGTGAACCATCCTTGGGCCCTGTATTTGGGATTAAGGGTGGTGCCGCAGGTGGCGGTTATGCTCAAGTAGTACCAATGGATGATATCAACCTTCACTTCACAGGTGATATGCATGCCATTACAGCAGCAAATAACTTGTTGTCCGCTATGATCGATAACCATATCCATCAAGGTAATGAGTTGCAAATCGATTTGCGTCAATTATCCTGGACTCGTGTTCTAGATATGAACGACCGTGCTCTTCGTAACGTAACGGTTGCTCTTGGTGGTAAAGTATGTGGTTTCCCTCGCGAAGATCACTTCATGATTACTGTTGCTTCTGAAATCATGGCTATTCTTTGCTTAGCTAAAGATTTAGAAGATTTAAAAGAACGTTTTGGTCGCATTGTAATCGGTTGTAATTTAGCAGGTGAGCCTGTTTATGTTCATCAACTTGGTTGCCAAGGTGCGATGGCGCTTCTTATGAAAGATGCTATCAAACCAAATCTCGTACAAACCTTAGAACATACACCAGCTATCGTTCATGGTGGTCCGTTTGCGAATATCGCGCATGGTTGTAACTCCATCGTAGCTACAAAACTGGGCCTTAAATTAGGTGATATCGTAGTTACAGAGGCTGGCTTTGGTGCTGACTTGGGTGCTGAAAAGTTCCTCGACATTAAATGTCGTTACGGCAATATTTTCCCTGATACAATCGTTATCGTAGCTACATTGCGGGCTCTTAAAATGCATGGTGGTGTACCAAAACAAGAGCTTAATACAGAAAATGTTGAAGCTGTTACTAAAGGTTTCAGCAACTTGCAAAAAGCAATCGAAAACATGCGTTACTTTAACGTACCTGTACTAGTAGCCATCAATAAATTTGCTACCGATACAGATGCGGAAATCGCTGAATTAACTCGTCTCTGCGATGAATTTGGCGTACCTGTAGAACTTAATGAATGTTGGGAAAAGGGCGGCGAAGGCGGCACTGATATGGCTAAAAAGGTCGTAGAACTGCTTGAAGGTCCTAAACCAACACCTAAATTTGTATATAATCTAGAAGATAGCTTAGAAGATAAAGTTAATAAAATCGTTAAAACTATTTACGGTGGCGATGGCGTTATCTTTACTGATAAAGCTAAAAAACAAATCAAACAATTAACAGATTGGGGGCTAGATCGATTGCCTGTATGTATGGCAAAAACACAATATTCCTTATCTGATAATCCAGCTTTACTTGGTGCACCAAAAGGATTTACTATTACGGTATCCGATATTCGTGTTGCCAATGGTGCCGGCTTTATTGTATGCCGTACTGGTGATGTAATGGTTATGCCTGGCCTTCCTAAACGTCCTGCAGCGCTTAATATGGATATTGAAGCAGACGGTACGATTAAAGGCTTATTTTAATATAAACTTTTTACATTAGATATTTTCTTAGGTACATATTGATAGTGTCTACTCTAACTAGTTGTGTATATTATTTTTATCTGTATATTTTTATAGTAATTACAAAGCGATAACAAGGATATCTTGTTATCGCTTTTACATGAGGTCTTGTTATGAAATTAGTAGAACAACGTGTAATAGATTTTGTAGCGGCTACGGCGTCTAAAGAGCCGACACCAGGTGGTGGTGCTATTGCAGCATTAACTGCCGCAACTGGTGCAGCATTAGCTGAAATGGTGGCGAACTTAACCTTTGGAAAAAAAGGCTATGAAGCGGTTCAGTCTGAAATGGAAGAACTTCAAGGTAAGGCCGAAGCAATCCGTAATCGTATGCTCGAATTGTCCCAAGCTGATGCGGATGTATTTAATATCTTTATGAATGCCTTAGGTTTACCAAAAGCTACTGATGAAGAAAAAGCTACGCGCACTGCGGCGATTCAGCAAGCTTATAAAGACGCGGCTATGGTGCCTTTTGAAATCGGTGAATTAGCGTATCAAATCTTTGATTTAGCGGAAATTGCATCTAAAAAAGGTAATCAAAATCTTATTACAGATGGTATTATTGCGGCCATTAATGCCCGTGCGGCGGTAAAAGCAGCGTTTTTAAATGTGCGTATCAATTTATCTGGCATTAAAGATGAATCCTTTGTGGCAGAGGTGACGGCCAAGATGAATGCTATTGAACAAGATCTTGATATTAAAGAAGCGGCTATTATAGGCTTATACAAATAATAAAAGCTATTACAATATTCTTTTATAATAATCTGTTTATAATACGTCCTTTGTTGTAAACGATGAATTACATATTCCTATAGTTGTTAAAAGTTCGGAAAATAATGTATAGAGAATCTATTATGATATATAAAATAATAGATTCTCTTTTTTATATTGTTAAAATCCGAACGATAGTGTAAAATAAACGGGTAATATTTCGAAGTTTTATGTAGGAGACATTATGACAGATCAAAAACAAATGAATACGGTCGATAGTATGTTGCCCATACCGCAGCTATTTGCCTTTGGTTTACAGCATGTACTTGCCATGTATGCAGGGGCTGTAGCCGTACCGATTATTGTGGCACAGGCTATGAATTTACCTATGGAGGATTTGATTCGCCTTATTACAGCTGACTTGTTTACTTGTGGTATTGCCACATTAATCCAAACATTAGGCATTGGTAATATTGGTGGTCGTATCCCTATGATTCAAGGTGTTACCTTTGCATCTGTCGGTCCTATGGCGATGATCGGGGCACAACACGGAATGACAGCCATTTATGGTGCTATCATAGTGGCAGGTTTATTTACATTCTTAGTAGCTCCATTCTTTAGTCGTCTGATTCGTTTATTCCCACCTGTTGTAACGGGTACTATTATTACTTTAATTGGTATTAATTTAATGCCTGTAGCTATTAACTGGATGGGTGGGGGCGTAGGTAATCCAGAGTTTGGTAGTTTTACAAATATTGGCTTAGGATTCCTTACCTTCTTAATTGTTGTCTTTGTATATAAGTTTGCTAATGGTTTCTTAAGTAACCTGTCCGTGTTGATTGGTTTAATTGCAGGTACTGCTATTGCATTTGCTCTTGGAGTAGCTAATTTTGATGAAGTTGGTCGATCCCAATGGATTGCATTCATAGAGCCTTTCTATTTTGGTATACCAACTTTTGACTGGGCATCTGTACTATCTATGATTATTGTTATGCTCGTTGTTATGGTAGAAACCACAGGAGATAGTATTGCAATCGGTGAAATCGTAGATAAGCCGATCGGTCGTAAAGAATTAGCATCTATTATTCGCGCTGATGGCATTTCTACTGTTATCGGCGGTATTCTTAACAGCTTCCCCTATACAGCATTTGCTCAAAACGTAGGTCTTATTGCTGTAACAGGTGTTAAAAGCCGTTTTGTTGTTGCTGCTTCTGGGGTAATTTTAATCTTATTAGGCTTATTCCCTAAACTAGCTGCTATCGTAGCAAGTATTCCTAATGCAGTGCTAGGTGGTGCTGGTATTGCCATGTTTGGCATGATTGTTGCCAGTGGTATCCGTTCTCTAGGTAAAGTTAGTTTTGAGGGCAACCATAACTTGATGCTTGTAGCCATTAGTATTGGGGTGGCTATGATTCCAATTGCGGCACCAAACTTTTACGCTAATTTCCCTGATTGGGCACAAATTATTTTAAAATCTGGTATTACCTTTGGTAGTATTACAGCGATTTTGCTTAATCTATTATTAAATGGTGTTAACCATGGTGATGAATTCAAGGAAATGGGTCGCCGCTAAATTATAAAAATGAGAACTCTATTCGTTGAGAATAGAGTTCTTTTTTTAGTGATTAAATTCACAGGGAAAATGTAAGAATACTATGTTATAATATATAGATAATTGTAAAAGTATTTTGTGATGCTTTCACCAAAATGAGAATCACAAGTCTATGTTTGCAATTAAATGTTTATATAAAGTTATGTATATATGGTATGTTCCCATAAGAAGGGAAGGGCTACATGGCAGAGGGAAAAATTATTGCTATCTCCATTAGTGAGAAAAAAGGGCAAAAGAAACATAATATTGAATCCGCAAATCTTATCGTAGATCATGGTATGGAAGGTGATGCACATGCAGGCAATTGGCACCGTCAAATCAGCTTGCTTGGCATTGCAAGTATCGATCACATGCGTGCTCAAGGGGCGGACGTAAAGCCTGGTGATTTCGCTGAAAATATCACCGTTGAAGGTATGGTACTGTATGAATTAGCAGTAGGTACACAACTTCAAGTTGGTAAAGACGTTATTCTTGAAATCACACAAATCGGTAAGGAATGTCACCATGGTTGTGAAATCATGAAACAAGTTGGTTCTTGCATTATGCCGACACAAGGCATTTTTGGTAAGGTTCTTAAAAACGGTACTATTCACGTAGGTGATGAAGTATCTATTATTAAATAATTTTGTATTGGTAAACGAGGTGTGTTATGAAGGACGCATGGGGCCGTACAATTGAATATGTACGTCTGTCTTTGACAGATGCGTGTAATTTCTGTTGTCCCTATTGCCGACCAGCAGAAATTACGCCTCAAAGTCAAACACAACTATTATCTGTTGATGAATGGATGACCATCTTAGAGGCATTCCATCGTATTGGTGTGAAAGCTGTGCGCCTCACAGGTGGTGAACCATTGTTATATCCTCATATTGAAGAACTGTTAGGACGTATTAAGGATACGGGCTGGTTTGAAGATATTTCTATGACTACTAATGGTAGTCTATTATCATCTCGTGCTCAACGGTTGAAAAGATTAGGCTTAAATCGCGTGAATATCAGTTTGGACTCTCTTGAGAGTGAAGCCTTTGCTACTTGTGTAGGTAAGGATGGTCAACTTGAGTCCGTTCTCGATGGCATTCGCAGTGCTATTAATGCTAACTTTAAGTCAGTGAAGATCAATACGGTATTATCTCGTCATTGGTCTGATGATGAAGTTAAATCCTTATTACAGTATGTAGAAAAATGGCCTGTTGTATGGCGTTTCATTGAATACATGCCGTTCCAAGGTGATGCGTTCCATGGTCCACCCTTTGATGAGTGGAAGACTCTATTGGAACGGGTGAGTGGAGGCCCTCTTACAGAGGTTCACTCTGTTTATGGCTTTGGTCCTGCTACGTATTTAGCATTGCCAAGTGGTAAGGCAGTAGGCTTTATTTTCTCTATGTCTCATAGTTATTGCGACACATGTAATCGCGTTCGACTCACATCAGATGGTCAAATGCGCTTATGTTTACTGCGTGATGATGAGGCTGATTTAGTGTCTCTTGTGCGGAATGGTGCAACACCGGAGGCGTTAGCTGAGCATATTGAGCGTGCTTTACAAAGAAAACAAGAACGACATGATGGAATGGGAATGGATCAACCAGAACGCCCAATGTGGCGCATCGGAGGGTAGTATGGGCTTTTTTGATTTTCTGAAACCAAGATCAAAAGTAAATATTGAATCATGCTGGCCTGGTGGCAAAATGCTTCAAGTCCATATAGAGTACGATACTGCAAAGGCTGTATTTACCTATTTTGGCCGTTACGGTTTGCAATTTAGTGTACCTAAGACTGACTTAACGAATGTCGTTGTCAAAGAGGTAAGCCGTACTCATAGTGTACTTCAACTATATAGTGGTGAAGACTGCGTAGGAACGAGTGATTTACTCCCTACAGAGGCTTGTAATACCATGAAAGATTGGGTGTTACAATATTAATGCATATGTTTTATAGGAATGTAATAAATATTCTTTACATTCCTATAAAAGAGGCATATAATTAGTCATGTCATGGACCACTAGCTCAGCTGGCAGAGCACCTGACTCTTAATCAGGGTGTCCAGGGTTCGAACCCCTGGTGGTCCACCAAATAAAAAGAACTCACGTTTGTGAGTTCTTTTTTCGTTTTAGGTATTTCATTTTAGGTATTTCGTTTAGACTTTAAAAAATCAATATACTTTAAGGTTTCTGCCATTTCTTCTTCTGAAAGATCTGTAATAGACGTGATGAGATTATTGGCATAGGGACTGCTCTGTAGGGCTTGAGCAAATTGTGCTATCTCTGGATTAGCGTAACAAGGCTTATTTTCGTCATAATGCTCCACAAGGTCCGATTTTGAAACACCAAAGTAGTTGGCCATCATTTCTATTTTATCAATTCTTGGGTAGGTATTGCCTTTAACCCAATCAGTAAAGGTAGTATATTTAAAACCTAAATCGGTACAAATTTTATTTCTGTCTATACCGCGTTTATCCATCAGTCGTTGGATATTTTGGGCCATAATTTCTTTGTTACCTAAATCGCTCATCGTAAAAGTCCCCTACATCTGCATATAAATCAGTTGCTTATTAATACCATCGTACGATAAACCCGTAATTATTACAATAGTTAGCTTATATATTCATTAGTTGACACTAGAC
>NZ_CAKPTN010000063.1 GCF_934190855.1 uncultured Veillonella sp.
AGCGACCACTTACAGTAGCAATCTTGCCACAGTTTAACTCAGCCATATACGCTTCTAAGTCTTTTAAATAGCCTTGTGCACATTGAGGAGCTACGTCACGACCATCGAGCAAGGCATGTACATAAACGTGCTCGATACCATTGTCATGAGCCCCTTTAATAACTGCCTTAATATGATCTAAGGAGCAATGCACATTACCATCAGAAACTAGGCCGATAAGATGTAAGCTTTGTTTTTTAGCAACTTCGTATAGTTCCTTCATAACAGGGCGATTATAAAACTCACCAGACTCAACGTCTTTTGTTATACGAGTCAAGTCTTGGTATACGATGCGACCAGAGCCAAGGTTTAAATGGCCTACTTCAGAGTTCCCCATTTGACCTTCTGGAAGGCCTACCGCAAGCCCTGACGCTTCTAATTTTGTATGTGGATACGTATCCCATAATTGATTAAAACAGAGCGGCTTCGCCTGTACTACAGCATTGGTTGTATCTGATTGATCTCCCATGCCAAAGCCATCTAAGATGACTAGCATTACGGGAGCCTTTAATTTAGCCATTTTTAACCTCATATTAAGCGCTTACTTGATTCGCCGCTTTAATAATATCAATAAATTCATCAACCACTAGGGATGCACCACCTACAAGGGCACCGTCAATATTTGGTTCCCCTAGAATTTCTAGTGCATTTTCAGATTTAACACTACCACCATATTGGATTCGAACGGCATCAGCAGCTTCATCACCATATAAAGAGCGAATGTAATTGCGAATTGCTTTACATACTTCTTCAGCTTGATCAGCAGTCGCTGTCTTGCCAGTACCGATAGCCCAAATTGGTTCGTACGCAATAATCAATTGACTAACTTGTTCTTTCGAAATATCAGCCAAAGCCCCTTTAAGTTGAGACGTAATCCAGTCAATAGTATGACCAGCTTCACGTTGTTCTAAACTTTCACCAACACAGACAATAGGGTTCAAATTATGATGGAATGCACTCTTAATTTTGGCATTTACCGTCTCATCTGTTTCGCCATAATATTCACGGCGCTCAGAATGACCGATAATGACATAATTAACGCCTACCTCTGTAAGCATAAGTGGTGAAATTTCACCAGTGAATGCACCAGCATCATGATAATCCATAGTTTGTGCGCCTACCTCAATCGCTGTGTTACGCGTCAGCGCTACAGCACGCTCAATAGCTGTGAAAGGCGGGCAAACAACTACATCACAGGATAATTCCATATCTTGTAACACGCTGTTAAACGCTTCGATCAGAATTGACCCAGACGCAATGGTGCCATTCATTTTCCAATTTCCTGCAATAATAGGTTTTCTCATATTATGCCTCAGACAATGCAGCAATACCTGGTAGGATTTTGCCTTCTAAGAATTCTAAAGATGCACCACCACCTGTGGAAATATGGCTAATTTTATCTGCCAAGCCACTTTTTTCAATGGCTGCTACGGAGTCGCCACCGCCAACGATAGTCATCGCATCAGATTCAGCTACAGCTTTCGCTACTGCATTCGTACCAGCTGCAAAGTTTTCCATTTCAAATACGCCCATAGGACCATTCCAAATAATAGTCTTCATTGGCGCCAATGCCTCTACATAGAGTTCGCGAGTTTTAGGGCCAATATCTAATACCATCCAGCCGTCCTCGATTTGATCGACGTCAACGATTTTAGTATTTGCATCGTTGCTGAAAGCATCTGCTACTACAGCATCGATAGGTGTTAACAATTTAGCACCTGCTACACGAGCTTCCATAACAAGGTCTGTAGCAATAGCTTCTTGGCCTTCTTCAAACAAGGAGCTACCAATGTTGCAGCCTTGTGCTTTAATGAAAGCATTTGCCATGCCACCGCCGATGATCATTACATCAACTTTAGGTAAAAGGTTAGAAATAACAGAAATTTTATCTGTTACCTTAGCACCGCCAATAATTGCCGCCATAGGTTTTTTAGGATGTACAACTGCGGCACTTAATGCATCAATTTCTTTTTTGAGCAAGAAACCTGCTGCCATAGGGATATAATCAGCAATACCAACTACGGATGCTGCATTACGGTGAGAAACACCAAACGCATCGTTAATAGCTACGTCCGCAAGAGATGCTAATTGTTTAGCAAACTCAGGGTCATTTTTAGTTTCTTCATTGTGATAACGCAAGTTTTCAAGCATTAATATATCGCCAGGTTGTAATGCTTTCACAGCTTCTTCAACCTTAGGACCAATACAGTCATCGACGAATGCTACAGGTTTGTTGATAAGCTCAGATAAATGCTTAGCACATGGTGCCAAAGACATTTCTGGCTTACGTTCCCCTTTTGGACGACCAAAGTGAGAAGCAAGGATAACCTTTGCACCTTGTTCTACTAAATAGTTAATAGTAGGTAAAGCACTACGAATACGAGTGTCATCAGTGATGACACCGTCTTTCATAGGAACATTAAAATCAACACGAACAAATACTGTTTTATTAGCTACTTGTAAACCTTCGATTGTTTGTTTCATCAAAGCCTCCCGATTATAAGCCTTTGCTTGCTACGAATGCTGCCATGTCGATAAGACGTTCAGAGTAACCCCATTCGTTGTCATACCAAGAAACGATTTTAACCATGTTGCCGTCCATAACCATTGTTAAATCAGCATCAACAATGGAGCTACGAGGGTCAGAACCAAAGTCACAAGATACTAATGGAACATCGGATACGCCAAGAATGCCTTTTAATTCGCCAGCAGCTGCTTTGCGGAATGCTTCGTTGATTTCTTCTTTAGTAGCTGGTTTTTCAAGTTCGCAAACGAGGTCTGTAGCAGATACGTCTGGAGTAGGTACGCGCAATGCAAAACCATCAAGTTTACCTTTCAATTGAGGCAATACCAAAGCTACGGCTTTAGCTGCACCAGTAGTTGTAGGGATGATGGACATAGCTGCTGCACGAGCACGGCGAGGGTCTTTATGACGTGCATCAAGAATTTTTTGGTCATTTGTATAGGAATGAATTGTAGTCATCATGCCGCGTTTGATACCGAATTCATCGCACAATACTTTAGCGAATGGAGCCAAGCAGTTAGTTGTGCAAGATGCGTTGGAAATGATGTGGTGTTTTGCAGGATCGTACATGTCTTGGTTAACACCCATAACCATAGTTAAGTCTTCGTTTTTACCAGGTGCAGAAATCAATACTTTTTTAACTGTAGGCTGTTCTAAATGAACTTTTGCTTCTTCTGCATCGCGGTATTTACCTGTACATTCGATTACGATTTCTACGCCTTCTTCAGACCAAGGCAATTTAGAAGCATCGCGATCATGGAATACGCGGATTTTTTTGCCATCCACATAAAGGTTGTCTTCATCGAATGTTACTTCGTTAGGAATTGTGCCATGTACAGAGTCATATTTTAATAATAATGCAGTACCTTCATTATCACCAGTTGCATTAATTGCAACTACTTCTACGTCAGGATTGTTAATCGCTGCGCGAACTACACATTTACCGATACGACCAAAACCGTTAATACCAACTTTTACTGCCATTGTTAGATCCTCCTAATAACAAAAATTCTAACCAAATTCAAACTAAAATTTATAACTACTCATTCGCCTATAAGGCAGAAATTTGTAACAATTGACTCATGCCTTCAGCCGCTTGCTCATCAATGATGAGTATGCCCTTTTGACAAGCTCGCATAACGCCTATAATTGCGCTCGCCTTCTCTTGTCCACCAGCTACAGCAATGACATTAGGCACCTTTGCCACATCGGGCAAGGATAATCCAATATTATTGGTGGAATAAATCAACTTACCATCCATATCACAATATTGCCCTAGCGCCTCACCTACTGCATGATTGTCTACCAATTGCTTACGCACATCATCAGCAATATGGCGCTGATCTGCCATGCGCATAGCCGTACCAATACCAAATAACAATACGTCAGTCCTATTGATGAGATCTCCAATTTCCTTGATTTGCGGTTCACATGTCATGAGCATATGCAATGAATCTTGTGAAAGCCCATCTGGTAAGTGAAGCATCTTGTAAGTCCCACGAAGTCGTTCGGCTAGTACAGAAGCGATGACATTGGCTTGGTATTCCACTACTGCACCAACACCACCACGAGCTGGCACTACAGTAGGATTAAATGGTAAAATTGGCATTTCTTCTGCTACCGCTGCCATAGTGCTGCCACCACTAATAGCCACTACTGAATCAGGCTCTAATAACTCCTGTAACAGTTTTGCCGCAGCGAAGCCGAGTTTTTTTACCATTAACGTTCCTTCTGTAGGTGTAATGATAACCCTATCGATGTGAAGCGCTTCCGTCAATCGGCTTTCTAGTTCGTTAATACGATCTAGTTCGTTTAAAAAATTTCGTAACTTCGGAACAATTGCATGTCCCTCGTCAGTGAGAAAAATCCCCGGTTTATAAATGTCTACTAGGCCATTTGCACGCATCAGTTCAATATGACTTCGTACGGTTCGCTCTGGAAGGTCCGTCGCTGTAGCTAATGTCCTGCGGCCTATAGGCTCTTCATAAACAAGGTGGTTTAGTATCTTGTATCGCTCCTTTAATACGCTTACGATTTCAGGAACAATACGTTCACATATCATTAGAAACTCGTTCATCGGGTCCCTCCTTTACCCGTTGGGATTGTATGAATCGTTTTTCGTCCCATGTGAACAAAATTCGTCCCACCTAAAATAAAAAAATACCTTTACACATTTATTTTATACCCTATGTGAATTTTATTCAACCCTAAATAGCAGAAAACGACATACTTTTGAGGCAATAATAGTAGTTTTATACCTAAAAGTATGTCGTTTATTTTAATTTTATTTTGTACCGAAGATACGGTCACCAGCATCGCCTAAACCAGGCAAGATGTAACCATGATCATTTAGTTTTTCATCAAGAGCTGCTACGTAAATAGGTACATCAGGATGCTCCTTATTTACCACTTCAACACCTTCTGGAGCCGCTACAAGGCACATCAATTTGATATGTTGTGCACCTTTTTCTTTTAACAAAGTAATAGCTGCTGCTGCGCTACCACCAGTTGCAAGCATTGGGTCAGTTACGATGAAATCGCGTTCGCTTACATCAGATGGTAATTTGCAGTAGTATTCTACTGGTTTTAAAGTTTCAGGATCACGGTATAAACCGATATGGCCAACCTTTGCAGTTGGAATCAAGCTAAGCATACCGTTTACCATACCGAGGCCGGCGCGAAGAATTGGGATGATACCCAATTTTTTACCTGCAATGCGTTTGCCAGTCATTTTCATTAATGGTGTTTCTACCTCTACATCCTCAAGTGGTAAGTTGCGTGTAATTTCATACCCCATCAACATAGTAATTTCATCAAGTAATTGTCTGAAGTCTTTAGAGCCTGTTTGTACATCACGCATCAATGTAACTTTGTGTTGAATCAATGGATGTGTCATAACATTAACTTTCATGACTGTCCTCCTATAAAACAATATACGTATCTCTTTGTAGCAATTTAACTATCACATTAACTCTATCATAGAATGGAAAATCATGCCATAAAAATATTAAAAGGGATGTGCCAAGGCACACCCCTTTTATGTTAATTATAGACTTATAAGACTATAATTGTGTAATTGATGTCATTAATCTAATAGATTAATACAATGGATACGCTTCACAAAGTGCTGCTACTCGTTTGCTAGCATCTTCATGAACTGCTTTATCTTCAGGATTTTTAAGAACTGCTGCAATAATATCAGCAATTTCTTCCATATCTTTCACTTGCAAACCACGAGTTGTAAGCGCTGGCGTACCAAGACGGATACCACTTGTTACAAATGGGCTAGCTGGATCAAATGGAATTGTATTTTTATTACATGTAATACCTACTTCATCAAGCAAGTGTTCTGCTTCTTTACCTGTTAAGCCAGTGCTGCGAACGTCTACGAGCATAACGTGAGTATCTGTACCACCAGAAACGATTGTTAAGCCTTTATCTTGCAATGCCGCAGCTAATGCTTTTGCATTATCGATGATTTGTTGTGCATAGACTTTGAATTCAGGTTGCAAAGCTTCGCCTAGCGCTACAGCTTTAGCAGCGATAACATGCATCAAAGGACCACCTTGGATACCAGGGAAGATGGATTTATCGATTGCTTTAGCATATTTTTCTTTGCAAAGAATCAAACCACCACGAGGACCACGCAATGTTTTATGAGTTGTAGTAGTTACGATATCAGCATATTCTACAGGGTTTGGATGTAAGCCTGCTGCTACAAGACCTGCAAAGTGAGCCATATCTACCATGAAGATAGCATCTACTTCGTGAGCTACTTCAGCCATTTTCTTGAAGTCAATTTGACGGCTATAAGCACTACCACCAGCGATGATCAATTTAGGTTTTGCTTCTAATACAATTTTACGGAACTCATCATAGTCGATTTGTTGTGTTTCTGCATCTACACCATAAGGTACTACATTGAAGTATGTACCAGATACGTTAACTGGAGAACCATGAGTCAAATGACCACCGTGGGATAAATTCATACCCACAATAGTGTCACCTGGTTGTAATAATGCAAAATACACACCAAAGTTTGCTTGAGAACCAGAGTGAGGTTGTACGTTTGCATGTTCAGCGCCAAACAAGCGTTTTGCACGTTCGATTGCCAAGGTTTCGATAACGTCAACGTTTCCACAACCACCATAATAGCGTTTGCCAGGATACCCTTCCGCATATTTATTAGTTAATACGCTACCTTGAGCTTCCATTACTGCTTGAGAAACAAAGTTTTCAGAAGCGATCATTTCTAATTTATCGCGTTGACGTGCCAATTCTTGATTGATAACAGCTTGAATATTAGGGTCTTGTTTTTCTAAGAAACTCATGAGTATCCTCCTTGTACAAAACAAATATCTATAGGTAATGATGTATTATTTCTCTAATGCTTTAATTTTCTCTACACGGCGTTCGTGACGACCACCTTCAAAGTCTGTTGCCATCCAAATGGTAACAATATCTTTAGCAAGGCCTGGACCAATAACGCGTTCCCCCATTGTAAGGATATTCGCATTATTATGTTCACGACAAGCATGAGCAGAGAATGTATCATGACAAAGAGCAGCTCGAATGCCCGCTATCTTATTTGCTGCAATACCGATACCGATGCCAGTACCACAGATTAGAATGCCTCGATCTGCTTCACCAGATACGACTGCATTCGCTACAGGTACTGCAATATCAGGATAATCACAAGACTCCGCTGTATGACAACCAAAATCTTCTACTTCATGTCCCAATGCACTTAATACTTCTTTAACGGATGCTTTTAAATTCAATCCGCCATGATCACAACCGATTGCAACCTTCATAATATCATCTCCTATGCTTTCTGAGGGGCTGATTTAAGGCCTGCCTCAACTAAATGATAAATTTGCTCCGCACATTGATTATATACGGTTTGATCAGATCCATAGGGGTCAGTAACATCACCATCTTGCCCACCCCACTCGGAAATCGTTTTGATTTTACCTTCCTCAAAGGGGAATTGGCGAAGTAGTACAGATTTGTGATCTTTCGTCATACCGATGATTAGATCTGCTGCATTTACGAGCTCCATAGTTAATGGTCTCGATTCATGATCGGAAATATCAGCAATGGAACGGACAGCTACAACGGCTTGTTCAGTGGGCTTTGCTCCATAAGCGGCAAATAGACCAGCCGATACAGTCGTTACATCCTTATGTTGCTCCGCTGCAAGGGCACGAGTAATACCTTCTGCCATAGGACTACGACAAGTATTACCGGTACATACAAATAAAATGTTCATAATAACATCCTTACTTAATCACATTTTGTGATTACTTTATACATTATAGCAAAAATATCCAATATGTAAAGACATATTTCTATTATCAGTGGACACTTATAATGTTAGAAAATTTACTTATAAATGATATGATGACCAGACGCTTTCTCCATACGATTCATGATGGCAACGCCAAAACCGTCATCATTCACCCCTTCTGCTAAGATTAGGGTAACATGATTTTCGTTAAAATGTAATAGGCTTTTGTAAAAGTCATGGCCTAATGCTAAAGCATCACCATGAGCCCCAAAACAATGGCACATAAAGCGCGCATCATCTTTAATGAGCTCATAGGTTTCACGACTTACTAAGCAGCCGATAGGGCCCTCTATATTTATTGAAAGCTCTTTAAAAGTATGTGCCACAGCCTTAGGACTACCAACGACAACAGTCATAGGTGCATCAGGAGCATAATGAGTATACTTCATGCCAGGCGCCTTAGGCTTAGTTTCGGCATTCACTAAGGCTGTATCGTACTCTACAGTAGAAACAACAGTTTCCAGCTGTGCCTTTGTAATCCCACCTGGTCGCAAAATAATGACCTTATCCTCATGTACTTCTACTACGGTAGACTCTACTCCGATTGTACAAGGCCCTGCATCTAAAATATAAGAAATACGACCATTCATATCGTTATATACGTCTTGAGCCGTAGTAGGACTTGGACGCCCTGAGATATTAGCACTGGGCGCTGCTATAGGTATACCTGCACGCTGTAACAACAGGCGACATTCATCATGAGCAGGACAGCGAAGCGCTACACGAGGCAATCCTCCCGTTGCACGATCTGGCACTAAATCAGACTTAGGTAACGTAATTGTTAAAGGTCCTGGCCAAAATCTATCCATCAAGGCTTGTGCTGTTGCAGACACTTCAGTTACTAAAGGTTTAATACTTTCACTATTAGGAACATGCAAAATCAAAGGATTATCCGATGGTCGCCCTTTAGCAGCATAAATTTTATCCATCGCCTCTGGATCTAGACCATTGGCACCCAAACCATATACAGTTTCTGTCGGTATAGATACCAATTCACCATTGCGTAAAGCACGGGCTAACATATCTATATCTTGTTCAGATGGATTTGTAATAATTTTAGTATCCATATTAGCCCTCATACACAGCTGTCACAACGCGGTTATGTCCACCTAGATCAGCTATAAATTGAATATTTGAATATTGACC
>NZ_CAKPTN010000064.1 GCF_934190855.1 uncultured Veillonella sp.
GCTTAGACACACGTTTTCTTTACACATACTATCCGTATTTGACTCTATTCTACTTATTCTATTTGGCTAGTTTTAGGTCTAGTGAAAGCAATCGAACACAACGGATATTGTGCATCTTGTTTATTGCCATCACTACCATTTGTTTAGCGCTCATAGGAAAGCGTTTAATCAATGATCCTGTATTGTGGCTCAATACAATCTATGTAGGTGCATTCAATCTAATCTTCTTGATATACAATGTATACACTCTTGTTAAACGATTAACACCATCTGTACACACCACCGTCATGGCTCTCGCACTAGGTGCAGTTCTATTTATGCCAGTTGTGGGCTATACAACATATAGAGATTTAGCTACCTACACTAAAGTAGCTGGTCAATGGCAGGTACACCTTCCTATAGTAGAAACTTTTACCACATATGGCCTAACCTATAGAACATCTTATGAATATCCATATGTTGAAGATACAGAAAATACGGAAGATAATAAAAATACTGAAAAAACGCCAGCTACCACTCCAGCAAAAACAAAACAACTGGAAAGTATTCATTTTGAGGCTAAGGAGTTACCAAAGGCTATTTCTGTAACAGGTTACAATAATTATATTCCTAATATTTACTTACAAGTGACTGATACGAATATTGTGGAACATCAAAGACCTTCTGCAAAATTCAACGACATCTCTTTCCAATTAATCAACGATGGTCTTGATTTAGAGGTATCTATGCCAAACGGAGTAACCGAGGTACACCATTTATATGATACCTTCCGTAAGATAGGTGACAGTAGAACTATTGACCCTGTTGTCATCGATGGTACTGGATATAGACTCTTTATAGCATCCTACGTTGTAAGTGAATTCAGCTTACGCAGCGTTATATTCCATGTACTTTATATCTAACATAACATTAGTATAAGCAACAGAATAAAAACCATATCCTATTATACTATTATAAAAGCAGTACCCACGCGGGGTACTGCTTTTCTTTACTAATCTAACTGAGCAAGAATATGTTTAGCAAATTCTTTCGCCGCTTTAAAATCATCTTCATTTGGATGAACTGCAGCTTGTTTATGACGTGCATCGCGGTCAGCAGATTGGCCATGGCTATGCCCCTTAGGGAACATTTTATACATCATTTCGATGACCTTAGGATCTACTTTGCCTTGGCAGATGAAAGTCCCTACAGGTTCTACACCTTCTGGTAAACACTTTGCAGCATTGATTAAACTCTCCTTAGCATGAGCCATTTGCGGTGGTACACCTGCCGTTGCAAACAACGCAATATATGGGTTATGCAATGTACCGAGTACATCACGGGCCTCTTTATTTGCAGTCCCCTTATCCACCCAGAATCCTGCAAATACAAGATCATAAGATGCTATATCGGAAGGCAACTCGTTCATAGATACACAGGGTGTACCTGCTGGCAATACGCTCGTAATCGCCTCTGCCACTTGTTTTGTATTTCCCGTTAGAGATGAATATATAACAATAGACTTCATGTCTTACCTCCTATTTATATATCTATTATAGGATATGTAAGGTAGTCTTTTAATAAAATAAATCACAATATTATATGTAAGGAAGTTATATTTACTGTCACGTACTATTTTACTATTCTTAAAAGAGATACAGCATTCAAAATCATCATATATGCATCCCATATAGTACTTTCTAGTATTTATAACTATATCGATAATTTTAAGCATACTATATTCAAAAATTCCTAAATGTCAATATTGAATGTATAGAATTTTTTCGCTATAATCGTAACATAATGTATAAGCTCAATAAGAAAACTACCATATATTGTAGTTTTCTTATTTTTCTGATTAGATTTAACTTAAAGATATTTTATACTTTTCAGTCTAATCTTATATATGCTTAGATTAACAGTTTTATTACTTTTAAGACTCAAGGGGAACAGTAATGGAGATTATGATCAAGAAACGGGATGGCCATTTCGAGCCGTTATCCGTTGAAAAAACGAAACGTATGATTGCCTTCGCATGTTTGGGGTTAGATTCTTGTGATCCACTAGAATTGGAAATGGATGCGAAGTTACAATTCGTTGATGGCATGACTACTAAAGAGATTCAAAAAACTTTAGTACAAACAGCTATCGAAAAGGTTATCTCTAAAAAAGACGATGGCTTCGGCAACCAAGTCAACAAAATGAACCAGGATTGGCAATTCGTAGCGGCTCGTCTATTCTTGTTCGATCTCTATAAAGAAGCTGCTATCACTCGCCGCTATAAAGCATTCGGCTACGGCAACTTCCCAAATCTTGTACACATGCTTGTAGAAGAAAAAAAATACGCTGACTTCTTCGTTACAGAATATACTGCTGACGAATTACAAGAGTTAGGCGATTACATCAAACCTAAACGAGACTATCTCTTCAACTACGAAGGCCTTAAATTGTTAGCTGACCGGTACTTGGTAAAAGGCTTCAACAAAGAAATCTACGAATTACCACAAGAACGTTTCATGGCTATTGCTATGCACTTAGCATTAGTAGAAGGCGAAAATAAAGTAGAATACGCTAAAAAATTCTACGACTTGATGAGCCAATTAAAAATGACAACAGCTACACCTACATTGGCAAATGCTGGCACACCATTCCATCAATTGTCTTCTTGCTTCATCTCTGGTGTAGATGATAACTTATGGTCCATTTACGACGTAAACAGCAAGTTTTCTCGCGTATCTAAACATGGTGGTGCTCTTGGTATCTATCTTGGTAAAGTTCGTGCATTGAACTCCGACATCCGCGGTTTCAAAAACTCCTCTGGTGGCGTTATTCCTTGGATCCGTTTATACAACGATACTGCAGTTGCGGTAGACCAATTAGGCAAACGTAAAGGCGGCGCTACAGTAACACTCGATATTTGGCACAAAGACTTCTACGAATTCGTAGAGCTTCGTACAAATAATGGTGACGACCGTCGTAAAGCTCACGATATCTTCCCTGCTATCTCTGTTCCAAACATCTTTATGGAACGTATGATTGCTCGTGAAAACTTCACCCTCTTCGACCCTCATGAAATCTTAGCTGTAAAAGGCTATGCCTTAGAGGACTACTTCGATACAGAAGACGAAAAAGAGTTTACAAAACGCTATATCGAATGTGAACAAGATCCTAACTTACATGGTATCGAAGTTCCAGCACTGGACATGATGAAAAAAATCATGCGCTCCGCGGTTGAAACTGGTACACCGTTCATCTTCTTCCGCGATACTGTAAACGCTGCAAACCCTAACAAACATGCAGGTATGATTTACGCATCCAACTTGTGCCACGAAATCGCGCAAAACGTTGGCTTCACTAATCTTGCTGAAGAAATCATCAACGAAGATGGTACTATCACTACTAAAACAAATACGGGCGACATGGTTACATGTAACTTGAACTCCATCAGCCTTGGTCGTATTACTGACGAAGAATTGGAAGAAAACATTGCCCTTCAAATTCGCATGTTAGACAATGTTATTTCCATTAACCAAGCACCAGTACCAGAGTCTCGTATGACGTCTGATAAATACCGTGCTATCGGTCTTGGTACTTCTGGTTACCACCACTACCTCGTAAACCACGATATCCAATGGGAATCTGATGAGCACATCGAAGTAGCGGACAAATTGTTCGAAAACATCGCTTACTATGCGATCAAAGCTTCCATGGAATTGGCAAAAGAAAAAGGTGCATATCCTGCCTTCAAAGGTTCCGAATGGGAAACTGGTGCATACTTCACACGCCGTGGTTACACATCCGATCGTTGGAAACAATTAGCTGCAGATGTTGCTAAATATGGTATCCGCAATGGTTACTTAATGGCCGTAGCTCCAACTGGTTCTACTTCCAACATTGCGAATACAACAGCTGGTATCGACCCTATCTTCAAAAAATTCTTTATCGAAGAAAAGAAAGGTTCTTTCACACCAAAAACTGCACCAGATTTGAACAACAAAACATTCTGGCTCTACAAAGAGGCGCATACAATCGATCAACAATGGTCCATCAAAGCTTGTGGCGTACGTCAACGTCATATTGACCAAGCACAATCTTTCAACTTGTATATTACACCTCAAATGAAAGCGAAAGAAATTCTAGACCTTTACGTTGAGGCCTACAAACAAGGGATTAAAACAATCTACTACATCCGTAACCAATCCCTTGAAATGGATGAGTGCACTAGCTGCTCCTCCTAATACTAGATGTGTATATAAATCTGATGACGACCTATAGCAGTATAGGTCGCATCGTTGTATAAAGGAGTCCTACTATGGATAAAAAACTGATTTTCAACGAACATGGTGAACGTGGCACGCAAGCTATGATTGGTGGCAATACCACAAACCTTCGCGAATGGAACCGTATCAAATACGACTGGGCTAACCAAATGTACCGTACGATGCTCAACAACTTCTGGATTCCTGAAGAGATTTCCTTGAATGAAGACGTTAAGCAATTCCCATACTTAACAGATTATGAGCGCCGTGCATTCGACAAAATCATTGCGTTCTTGAACTTCCTTGATTCTATTCAATCTGAAAACTTGCCTAACTTGAGCCGCTATATTACAGCATCTGAAGTGGCGTCCTTATTGAATATCCAAGCATTCCAAGAGGAAATTCACGCTCAAAGTTATTCCTATATTTTGGACACTGTAACAAATCCTATTACACGTGACAAAATCTATGACGAATGGCGTACAGATAAAACATTGCTCGCTCGTAATCGCTTCATCGCCGATGCATACCAACGTTTCAGCGACGATCCTAGCGAAGCAAACCTTATTCATACAATTATTGCTAACTATATCTTAGAAGGTATCTACTTCTACTCTGGTTTTAGCTTCTTCTACACATTGGCACGCCAAGGTAAAATGACAGCTACATCCACAATCTTCAAATATATCAACCGCGATGAAGTAACTCACCTTGTATTGTTCCAAAACATCATCCGCGAGTTACGCCGTGAACGCTCTGACTTGTTCACACCTGAACTAGAAGAGAAAATTACGGACATGATTCGCCAAGGTGCAGAAAATGAAATCGCTTGGGGACAATACATCACTGATGATAAAATCCTCGGTCTTAACAATGTTCTTATCGAACGCTACATCAAATACCTTGCAAACATCCGCTTAGAAGCAATCGGTTTGCCTCATTTGTATCCTGAAATCAAGGATAATCCAATGGAATGGATTGAAAGTTTCTCCAACTTGAACAGCACAAAAACTGACTTCTTCGAAGCAAAAGTTACAAACTATACAAAAGCTGCAGCCTTTGATTTTGATGACTTAGAATAATAACAACAAAGATAAAAGAAAAAGTGATTCTCACGGTGTGAGAATCACTTTTTTCTTTATAAAGGTTATTCGGTTAATAACTATTAGCCAGCTGTATATGGGCTGAATCGACCAGCAAATAGGTAGGAACCCATTTTGCCGAGTTTAGCAGCAAAGATAGAAGCTACAATACCTAAAATAATCATAATCCATGCATTATCTGCATTTACGCCATCAGCAATAGCGATGTAGGCTTGTACACAGGACAAGATGAAGTAAATGATTGTTAAGTAAATTTTTGCTTTTGGAATCTTAGACTTTCCTGTTTTGTAACGTAATATACTACCGATATAGCCAGAGATGCCACCAATAATAACGAGGAGTGGTAGAATCATTGCTACTAATGTAATAGCAGAGAATAATACATCTGCAATAGATGGAATTACCAATGCGATAACAGGTACTAAGAAAGAAGCTGCTGTTGCTGCGATTGGGAAATGTACCGCAATTGGATGTAAATGAAGATCTAGCAATTTTTCACGTTTAGGATCAATGCGACGTGGCTTGTAATCCATCCAAACTGTTGGAGGGAAACCACATGTTGGACAAGGTTGATCCCTGTACTTTGCTTCCTCTATATATCCGCATACACGGCAAATTATCCATTCTGTACCTGCTTCAGGTGTTGGTTTAGCTGCGGTAGAACTTGTTGCTGCCGTAGCTGCTTTTTGTTCTGCTGTCATTATGAAATCTCCTTACTTAAGAAATTCTATGTAATTGAATAATAATTATTATTTATCTATATTATAGCACAACTCCCTAATTAAAAGTAAAATTTATATACTTATTTATAAATTAAATATATTGCTCTACTAATGCACCTATAATCAAATGCAGCGGCATTTGAATTTGATAACTTAGAATAATAACAAAAAGATACCCAATCCAGAACTTTGGATTGGGTATCTTTTTATCGCTTATATTTAGAAATCTCTTGATATTGTAGTACATTACCTGCTGTAATATCTAGTACGCTTCACCATATACAACTTCATTTGCCTTAGAGGCAACTACATATTTTACAGCACCATAAGGAGTTTTTACAAAGTCCTTTTGAACTGCTGTATTTTTCTTATCAATAGAGCCGTTTGGTAAATAGAAGGTATCGGAGATAGTACGTGTCTTCATACCTGAATTCTGTCTTTTGCTATCTTCTACCAGTCTAATTACATCCTCCAAAGTAAGGTCTGATCTATTTTTGTAAGAAAGTGTTAAGTTTCTAATAGATCGGGCAGATTCCATTACGACTTCATCTCTAAATTCACCGATTAATCCTTGGTTGTGAGGTATTATGATGGATGTAACCTCCATGCGGCGCTCTTTAGGTTCAACGCTGAGCTTAATTGTTTTTGTATCTAAATATAAATACATTCCTTTTTCATCAGCTAATAACTTATACCGTTCTGGTTGGGATTGCACCTCAGCCAAGGAAACAGCATCGGCATATGTTGTCATACCTGCTACAAAAGCGAGTACCAATGCAGCTACTTTTACAAATTTAAACATCTCTCTTCTCTCTCTAAAAGCAAATACTATCATATAAAAGTCTATATGAATTTCAAAAATAATCCCCAACGCCACCCTCGTTTGTACAGTTGACACGTGGTAATACATTGTAAATTGTATCAATACATTTGTGCGCAAATAGGCCTACACTGTAGATTTTCATTCGCCCCATAAATGTATTCATAATAAGCTTGGTAAAAGCAAAAGTTTTGTGTCCACCCTGTTTCAAACTACCAACTATATTAGCTTTCAATCAGTTCAGTTGTCCAGTTAGCAGACTGCAATAGATTGTCTAATAAACGAACTTGTTTTGCTATAATGTCAGCTTCTTTTTGGATATCTCTGACATTAACGGTCGGTATTAGTTTAATCTCAGACCCTCTTGCACGGAAATTGATACTACCTGCGCTATTCGCCAATGTTCTATACGCACTTAAACGCATCGCAGCACAGTCTTTTTCGGCAATAATTTCAGTAATAGAACGACCTTCTACAATAGTTTTACAATTCGTTAAATTAATGTCGGCAATTAATTTTTGAAGTCTAGTTACACATTGATCTAATGCTGTCAAGAGCTCTTCAGGGCTCTCATTCGGTACTTCCCCTTCTTGTACTAAACTATTGGAAGTTAAACGAAGCTCTAAATCGCTGATTTTATAATTTAAATCAGCTCGTTCTTGTAATGCTTCTGCTAGTTTCATGAATTTTCACCTCACAACCAAATATATATGAATTTTCTTATTAAACACTATGTACAATACATATATCCGCTACTTCTTATTATACAACGCAATTCAATGGCTTATAAAACCTTCCGCATCAAGATATGAGGGCAACCTTCATCGAGGTATTCCTCCCCTTCGGCCTTATAGCCAAGGGATTCGTAGAATGGTTTTGCCTGTACTTGCGCCGACAAGGAGCAAGTCTTAAATCCATCGCGGCGAATGCCGTTTTCTGCGGCCATCATAATCTTAGTACCTAGATGTTGTCCGCGATATAGCTTGCGTACCGCCATGCGACCAATATGGGCATCTCCAGCTACGTCACTTGGAAAATATCGGCAAGTACCAGCCGCTTTGCCATCCATAGATAAGAGAACAAATTTTGCAGTCTCATCGATTTCATCAAATTCTTCTGTAAAACCTTGTTCCTTCATGAACACATCGATACGTATTTGTTTTATTTCATCAGTAATATGATCTAAAATTTGAATAACCATAGGCACCCTTTCTAATTATAAGTATATTTATAAAAATCGATTCACTCGTATTACGGAACACACTGAGCACTTATTACTTTTATTATATCAAAAACAGGCCTAATCCCGTAAAACTGCTCCGTTCCGATTAATACCCATAGCAAAAACATTTTAAAACTTCCATGAAATTCATTTTTAGATGTTGCATAATTTTATCATTTGGGTTTATACTAGACCCATAATTTTTAGAAAGGAGCAACCAAAGATGACTAACCAAATTAGCCTCGCTACAAAACAATACTTTTATTGGTTCTTTATCCAACGTACGGGTAAGGAACTATTTGTGGTGCGCTAATTAAGATTGAGTTATTATTAGTTGCTTAGAATAGTAAAAGGGCTACCCGTATTAGATTACGGGTGGCCCTTTTTTGTTTGCTATCCCGTATGGTAAGCCCAGCTATTCACTGTAGTTACAAGGAGGAATTATCATGATTATTACATTGAAACAAAACGCAGCACAAGCAGAGGTATCTCGTTTACGCAGTGAATTAGAGGCTCAAGGATTTGTTATTCATCCTGTAGAAGGCACGCGCTACAATATTTTAGGTCTTATCGGTGACACAGCATCCCTTGATGCGCGTCAAATCGAATCTCTTGATTTCGTAGATAAAGTAACTCGTATTCAAGAGCCATACAAAAAAGCAAACCGTAAATTCCATCCCGATGATTCTGTAATCAACGTAGGTGGTGTATTGATCGGTGGCGGTCACTTCGCAGTAATGGCGGGCCCTTGCTCCGTTGAAACACCTGAGCAAGTAATCGAAACAGCAAAAGCTTGTAAAGAAGCTGGTGCTACTATCCTTCGCGGCGGCGCGTTCAAACCTCGTACTTCCC